>CAZDIO010000132.1:0-8687 GCA_964505555.1 uncultured Bdellovibrionales bacterium | reverse complement strand
AACAAAAACACTCTCTACCGGCCCCTCAGCAATAATTCCATACGGGAAAGCAAGATATCCCCCGTGTTGTGCATACTCTGCTACAGGAATTAGCGCTAGGTCAGTTTCATCCTCATGGAGCCTCCGTGCACACTCTGCTGGCTCACACTCTTCGTACTCCACCCAATCAAGAAGAGAGAGTGAGCGATAGGGAACACTGTTAAGATAGGAAACGTTTGTAACGCGGATCTTTTGATTCATTGCTCTTGTTTCATCCCATCAACGCTTGTGCTGGTAACTTCATTTCGTCAATTACTTCATAGGTAGTTGTGCGCTCTACAGGTTCTCGACCAACTGCTTTAATGAGCCGCTTGAGTTCCTCCACCGTCAACATATCTGGAGTTCTTGCCCCCGCCATGTGATAAATCTTCTCCTCCACAACCGTGCCATCAAGATCATTGGCACCAAACCGCTGCGCTAGTTGTGCGGTTTTTATGCCAAGCATAATCCAGTACGCTTTGACATGGGGGATATTATCAAGAATGAGCCGACTAAGCGCAATCATCCGCAGATCGTCCGCCCCAGTAGGCGCCGGCAATCTCCCCAGTCGGTTATTTTCTGGATGATAAGAAAGTGGAATAAATGCTTGAAATCCTCCTGTCTGATCTTGAAGCTCACGCAAACGGAGGAGATGATCTACTCGCTCTTCTACGTGTTCAATAGTTCCATAGAGCATCGTGCAATTTGATTTTAATCCCATCGTATGTGCGACCTGATGTACCCTCAACCATTCTTCGGCAGTTGCTTTATCTGGGCAGATTTTTTTCCGTACACGGTGAGCAAAGATCTCCGCTCCGCCACCAGGAAGCGAGCCAAGTCCTGAATCAATAAAGCTCTGCAGTACTTCTTGATAGGAGAGATTATATTTTTTTGAAAAATAATGAATTTCAACAGCCGTAAATGCCTTAATATGGAGCGCAGGAAAATGTGTTTGAATGTTTGAAAGTAGTTCTGTGTAGTAGGAGAAAGGTAAATTTGGGTCTAATCCATTTACAATATGAATTTCTGTCATCCCTGGGCGATACCGACTACGGATCCACTCAAGCGCTTGGGCATGAGTCATCGTTACAGCTTGCGGCATATGTTTTTCAAGTCGTGCAAATGAGCAAAAAAGACAATCTGCCTCACACACATTTGTGGAGTTAAGATGAAGATTTTGGTTAAAGTAGGTAATATCTCCATGGAGTGCTTCACGGCGGAAATTTGCAAGCTGCCCGATTGCAAGTAAGTCTGGGTGCTGGAAGAGAAACACTCCATCATCAAAATCCAGCCTCTCTCCAGAGAGGATTTTCTTTTCTAAGTTTTGGATCGTGCGATCCATAAAGCTATGAGATCCTCTCTTGATGACGTTTTATAAATTCTGTGACCTCACTCCAACGAGCAATTCCCAATCGCGTTGCGGTCAGCGCATCAACCGCGGCAAAGCCAAGGTCATTTGCACCAAAAAAAGTCGCTACATGTGCCACTTTAATTCCCAAAAGAGAAAGAGGAGCCCGAATATAAGGAACTCTTGAAAACAGCAGCCGCCCCAGGGTCACTGCACGAAGAAGTTGCTCCCCCAAGGGATCATTGGCAAGGGGCAGTTTTGTATCAAGCACATGCTCTGACCAGGGAAACCATGCTTTCACCTGCCCGGTAGGGAGAAGCTGTTTTTGAAGAAATAAGAGGTCCTTAAAAAACTCACCTCCAAAACAACTCTTTTTCCCTTTTCCCTCCTGTTTTGAAATACTTGTTCCAATACTTAATGAAAATCCAAGCCGAGCGGCGATTTCATGAATATGAAAATCAGCTCCCCCTTCGATCATATTGATCTGATGAAGTTGGAGGATTGATAGAAATCTCCGTACTCCTTCTACCTCATCTCCTTTTCTACCAACCCCCTTCTCAACGACTGCCTTAATCTCTGAGGTTGAAGGTCCCATAGGAATTAAGGGGTGATCAAAAAGTGCCGCCTCACAAAGAGAGACCAAGACCTGAAGAAGTTCCTCAGTATGAAATGCTCCACTCCACCGATCGACTGCAACAGAAAGAGGATTTTCCAACTCAAGTTCGGAAAGCACCAGGGTAAGATGATCTTTTCCCTTTGCAAAAGCGGCGCTTTTGCCTCCTGTTTCGAGCCATTCCGCTAAGGGTAAAAAAACTACCGGTCGAATCGTTACCGGTTGCTTCATCCCAAAGGATTCATTGAGAATTTCTACGAGCTTACCAAGAACAGGAAGGCTCACTTCATTTGCTAAATACTCAACCTCTGTTAAGGAGAGCACCGTCTCCTCTCTCAATCGTTGGTATATCTCCACCACTCCTGCTTGCTGCAAGCAGGAAAAAACAAAGCTCCCGAGCTTCTCTTCAAGAGTTAGTTCAGTTTGAAGTGTTGCAATCTGCACAGACATAGGATTTAGCTGCTGCGCTCGTTTTGTTTTTTAGTAAGTTGCACGGGCCACTGTGAGTGTTCTGACTGGGGAATTTTCCAACGAGATGCGATCTCCACACGAAGCCCCATTTGATCAATAATTCGCATCACCATCATCTCCACAATGTCATCAATAGTTTTTGGTTGATGGTAAAATCCTGGCATCGCAGGCACCATTTGCGCCCCAAGCCGAACGAGATCAAGCATATTTCTCAAGTGGATCTCTGAAAGTGGAGTTTCACGAGGTACGAGGATTAGTTTCCTTCGCTCTTTGATCACTACGTCTGCAGCACGGTGAATAAGGTTTTCTGCATAACCATGGGCGATAGCAGCAAGCGAGGACATACTGCAGGGAACAACGACCATTCCAGATGTTGGGTAGGACCCAGAAGCGATCGATGCGCCAATATCTCGATTGTTATGAATTCTTACCCGTGGGGTGTCTAGTTCTAGGACTTCTGCAATTTTCAAAGTATTTGGTGAAACTTTTAACCCCTCTTCTTCCCGCATCACCCGCAACGCTGGTTCAGAAAATACAACCTCAAGCTCTACCTCGGGAATCTCTTTTAGAAGCACCGCAATAAGACGTCGTGCATACACCGTCCCAGAAGCGCCCGTTACTGCTATAATCCAAGGATACATTTTTATACCGGTCTTTATAGTCTTTAATAAATAAACGTTCTATTCCTGTCGTTGCGAGCCGGGAGGCCCGGCCGCCGGGCGAAGCGAAGCAACGACAGGTTACAGCGAAGCCCCTTTTTCAGCACTATACACGTACGCAACACCGCTTAAAAACGCCTTTTTTTGAACTTGTTGAAAGTTTCCTTCCTTCAAAATCGTGACAAATTTTTCCCCAGCCGGAAATTCTTTTGCTGTTTCAGGAAGATACCTATACGCCTTTTTATCCCCACTTACGGCAGCGCCAATGAAAGGCATAATCCGCCTTGAATAAAATTTATAGATCTCTCGGAATCCAAGAAGAGTCGGCTGGCCAAATTCAAGCACCATTAACTTTCCTTTTTTCTTTAAAACTCTCCTAATCTCAGAAAGACATGAATGGACATTGTCAACATTTCTAATTCCAAAAGAGATCGTCACCGCATCAAAGCTCTCTGCATCAAATGGCAGAGAAAGCACATCGGCCTGGAGGAAACTCACCGCTGAAGGTTTCTTCTTTCGGGCAAGCTCCAACATATGATTGACAAAATCTACGCCGACAACAAATCCCTCTCGCCCCACCCGATCCTCTAATGCAAACGCCATATCTCCGGTACCAGCACAGAGGTCAAGAACGCTCGCACCTTCAAGATTGGGAAGCATGGAGGCTGCTTTTTTACGCCATAACCGATGCACACCGAAACTCAACACGTCGTTAAGAACATCATAACGACGAGCAATTGCAGAGAACATCTGTTGGACTTCACGGCTCATAAGTGGTGAAGAAGTTCTATCCTCACTAGAGAGAAGAAGAAAGCGTCTAAATTGTCATATATTTTATGGGTTTATGCTGTTATGTGAAGAATCTTTGCGTAGCGCCGTCAAATCCACTAAAACGGTCATGAAAAACGACTTTGCGGCATGGCTAAGCACGTTTGGCGTTTTGACCGATGAGAACCTTAGTTTTAGGAGATTCATGAGTCATAAGTTTGGATATACTGGTTTGTTGCTTCTTTGCTTCTTTGCTTTCTTTACTTCTCCCGCTATTGCCATCGCCCAAAACACCGCTCTTCCTTCTGAACAGGTACCCACCGTTCAAGTCACTCCGGTTCGCCAAATAAAAACTGAACGCCCTTCTCTCTCCCCTACGACCCCAAGACCACTGACCAACGAGGAAAAATCTCTGGTGTTAAATGAAGAAGCTGTGCAGCTGACTCTTCAGGGTGAACACGAAAAAGCTATCTCACTACTTGAAGAGGCTTTAAAACTCAGTGAAAAAAATACTACTATTCGTTACAACGTCGCTGGCCTCTACCTTACCCAGGGTAAAGCATCACAAGCGGTAAAGGTCATGGAAGAAGCGGTTTTAGCAGATGAATCCGATCTCACCCTCCGGAACCGACTTGCAGAAGCGTATCTTGCAAGTAATGAACTTCCTTCAGCAATTTCACAGTATGAAAAAATCGTTGCGGTCGACCCGAGTTATGAACGAGCCTTGTTTCGACTTGGTTCATTATATGGAATGGTTAATCAACTTGATCAAGCCGAAGCCACCTTACGCCGTGCCCTCGAAGTGCTTGGAGAAGATGAGCGAACCCTCAATAGCTTGGCAAGCGTGCTTGTTGTAAAAAACAAAGCCGCAGAAGCAATTCCATTTTTTGAAAAAGCATATTCAAAAATGCCAAGTGCGGAGATTGCAATGAATCTAGCGTTTGCCTACGAATCATTAAAGAATCTCAAGGAGGCGCTGAGTTATCTAGAAAAGGCGAAAACTCTCTCTTTAACAAACACCCCAAACGACCCATCTACAAACGCCATCATTGAAGATCACATTGCAAGAATTAAAAAGATTTTAGACGAAAACAAGAAGTAAGCAGGTTCTTAAAGAAGTTCACTGTACGTGTCGAAAAAATTGTAACTCTGTCGTTGCGAGCGAAGCGAAGCAATCTCGAATCGCTTTTGCAGCCATGAGATTGCTTCGCTTCGCCTGGCGGCCGGGCCTCCCGGCTCGCACGACAGACGGGGTAGAGAAATTTCCACCTCCTCTTCTGATATTTTATGTGAAAGGCCTCTAGTTCGTAGTTATCTCGTTTGCAAGCGCCTGCGCTGCACCACCCATAACGAGCCCACCTGATACTCCAGAATCGTGTCCGTTTTGTTTCTTCAAAGAAACACCGGATTGTCCTTGAAAGATCGGTGACGCTGAAAGCACAAGCACCGCATTACAGGCAAGTTCCACGCAGAGAAGATCTCTTGGACCAAGTTTTATTCGTCTTCGTTCCTCTTCAGTTCGTCCTGAAACAAGACGTAACCAACAGATCTCATCCCCGGAGAGTGCACCTTGGGCACCTTTTGGTTTGTCTCGATAGAGCTTCACCAGGATATCACCTTCGGTCGCGCGTAAAATAATGTTTTCGTCTAAAGACTCTACTCCATAGAGAAATGCTCTTGCGGTTGCCCACATACCACCAACCGCTTCAAGTGGAATCAAGAGATCGATAGCCCCAGGGGATTCGCTTGCGAGCTGACCATCGATGATGGGGACATACCAGAGCCGTAATCCGTCTGCTTCTGGGATAAGTTGTAACCGTCCAAACGATTTTGATATCGTAAAGTTCATCCTATTCATAGATGAAAATCCTCATTAATTATTACCAACCTGCCTCTAGAATATACTTTACTCCCAACCTCAATTACAAGGGTGATAGCGCAGCTTTTTCCCGCACTCTTCGTTGCAAAGATTCGAAAAGAACCCTCGTTTACAGCTAGTAAAGTCGGGGCTTTTCGAATCTTTGCGCCTCGATTGCGGGAGAAAATCTGCGCTATCACTTACCATGTTGAAAGTCTTATTTTTCATACTTAAACTTAAAATTTTAACTTAACTCGCCAAAGAAGCCCTTCCTATGTCGGCTTGCCTGGTTGAGTGACTAGTTGGTCTTGTTTTTTTCCTTTTAAATTTAAACCGCTTCCTGCTTCTGATTTTTGATTGGGTTTTGGAGCGCCGTCTTTAACGAGTGTTAAGCCTCCGGTTTGTTTTACCGGCTCTGGCTTTTCAATAGACGGTGACTCGTGTGTACCCTTACCTGACTGCTTCGCTTCGGTAGCAGTTTTACTATCGTTATGATCGTTTTTTTCTGACTGTTGCGTGTTTTCTGGCTCAACCCCTACAAATGTCCTCGCACGAGGTCTCCCGCGAAAACCACGAAGGAGATTAAATCGAAATGGCTCATCCTCATCTGGGAGAGGCTGACCTTCAGTCAATGGAGCACCGCTTGGAGATGTCACCGGAGCTTCTGTTCGTCCTCTCTCAACACCTCCACCACCACCATAGACTGGGTGCACTGCTGGGCTCTCGCTTTGTAGTTTATTTAAATCACGCTCCGTTTCAGCTCGCTCATAAGATAAGATGTGCTCATCAACCCACTCCGCAAGACCGATTTCATCGGCCTCAATAGACTCATAACGAACAAGATATTCCCTGCCCTGCCACCGTGCGGGGAGGTCAGAATCAAACCAGATTCCTCGCCCTTTTCGTAAACGCCCATCTCCGAGATCAAACCACGCAAGTCCCTTCTCTGCAGACATCTCATGTTTCAACTCTTCGGGACTTACTAAATCCGTTTCATCCTCAGCAACCGTAACCGCTTCACGAGCTCCATCAGCACTTCGCTTGTTAACCTCAACATGCTTTGTCAGCTCACGAGCAGTAAGTCCGGTGGAAACTCCCACCCCGAAGCTTTTCTTATCCATCGTGATCTTGCCGATCCACTCAGACATATCCATAGCGGTGCGATTATCTCCCACTCGCATCACTACTTTAAGGTTGACGTTTGCAAGCACTCGCTCATAAAATTGTTCACTCAAACCAAGGGTCTCATCCATTAATCCGCCTACAGACTGCGCTCCAAAAAACAACGCAAAGCGTCCTTTTCGTGCCAACTCAAAAAGATTTGCCCATGTCGGTCCAAAGGTCGAAGCCCCTTCATCGATAATCACCAGGTGCGGATCTTCTAATCGATAGTGACGACTTGAGGTAATTTCTCCAATTGAAACTTCAAGATCTTCACGAAACACCTTCACCATTCTTGCCGCACTCTCAGCTTCCTCTAAACGGGGCAGCATGTAGTAAATGATTTTTCCACGGAAAATAGCGTCCGTTAGCGAGAGATCTGCCCGTGGCACACAGAACATCTCTCCCGCCTCAGAATTTGATATTGAATGGAGCTCTGAAGCGATCCCGCGTAAGTTATCAGTAAGGCGAGTTGAGTCGAGTCCTCCTTTTGCTGTCCGGTAGCTTCCCGCTAAGTGCCCAAGCTCTACCATCGCTTGTTTTGCACCACGCTCATGAAGGAGCGCTCGCATTCGCGGATACGCTACCGTAAACGCCGAGAGTGCCACCGCGATATCACGCACTGACCAGGCAAGCCCTAAGCTCTCCATCGCACGCACCACACGATACACGGCATCTGCAGCGAGTCGATCATAGTGCTTCGTAACGCTTTGATCTGAAGTTGGGGGTAATCCACAACGAAGCACTTTTCTTGCCTTTACATCCGCGCGCTGAGTAGTAAAAACAAAGTTGTAAGCACATACTGGATCAAAAGGATCGATCACAATTAAATCTTCAATGCGCCCAGTGATCAGCGCCATCATGATCATATCTGCAAGAGTACCAGGGTCTCGCTTTGCGTCAATAAAGGTAAAGCCGCTTGCGCGCCCGCGAAGCATCTGCTGAAACATCAACCCTTCTAGCCACAACGTTTTTCCCACACCGGTTTTTGCAAACACCGCGCCATGACCACAGATATCATCATCATTAATCCAGATCGGCTCTCCACTATCAACTTCAAAACCCACCAGGTAGCGATCAAGAACTCCCTTTCCTGCTTTTCTTGCTTTCGTCAATGCGATTTCAAATGCTTGACGATTTGGAGGCACTCCAAGAACGGGCTTTCCACTGCGCCGCTCAGACTCTGCCTCGCGCTCTTTTTCTATCCATACATGATACCCTTTGGTGGCCGCCATAAACAGTACTGCGCCAAACGGAATCACTCCGCCAATAAACGCGAGACTTCCTGGAGAGAGCGCGTAGGCAAACGGTGTGATGCTTAAGACAAACATAGCAACAGTTGCTGCTGCTGAGCAGACGTAGATATTTCGCCGTCTGACAGCAAGCTGACTGAGTGCATTATCTTTTATATAAGCTCGTGCCATCTCTTAATTCAATCCCAACATTATCCGCTTGTTGTCGCGTTTCTTGGTAGTATATTACTTTGTTTTGCCGACGATCCCTTTGACAACGTCGCGGCTGCTTGAAGCTCACTCTTTAAAGTCTTTTGATACTCATTATCATCAATAAAAAGTTCTATATCTTCAGGGTGTGGAGCAAGGGGATAGTATTTTCTCTCCCATTCCACCCCAAGGAGCTCTCGAAATCGCTGCTGTCGAAGAGGCACAAGGGACTCTAAGCCGACAACGTCTACGTTCTTCTCTCCGTTTCGTAAGGTGACGATCCCCTGAACGAGTCCGTTTGAAGGGACCGAGTCATCACCGACCCGGGTAGAAAGCCAGTTGTAGTGCA
>CAZDIO010000131.1:0-3324 GCA_964505555.1 uncultured Bdellovibrionales bacterium | reverse complement strand
AATCCTTTTATTTAGTTCGTTGCGACAGAAGCCAACAAATCTCTAAAATTACAGGGTTTCTTTATTGCTTCGCTTCGCCCGCAACGACAGACGCTTTCATTTTGTTAGAGGCTCTTAATCTTTGTGCTCACCTTCTTCCCGAAGTGATGGGTTGTAAGAAGAAAGTTCTTTAATTACCGCAGGACACGGGGGACGCAGAGGAGTTAAATCTATCTCTGCGTCCTCCGTGTCCTCTGCGGTAAAATTAGGGAACAGGGCAGGATAAAGGACCGCCATAACGTGATTCTAGCCGTCTTTGCTGCCCACAATCAGTACGAACTCTCCTTTTACCGCCCCTTTCTTTTCAAGTTCTTTGCGAATGGTACTTGCGGTGCCGAAAAAAGTCTCTTCGAATTTTTTTGTAAGCTCTCGAGCAACAAATAGCTCTCTTTGGGGAGCGATCTCTTCAAGGAGGGCGAGCGTTTTTATGATTCGGTAAGGGGACTCAAAAAAAATAGTTGTTGTTTCCGTGGCGATAGAATTTCTTAATATCGTTTCTCGTTTTCCAGTTTTGTGAGGAAGAAAGCCTTCAAAGGTGAAGCGATCGGTTGCCAGTCCAGAGATGGAAAGAGCAGCTAAAGGAGCACTTGGTCCAGGGATTGTCGTTACGGGAATTCCTTGGAGACGACAGGCACGAATCAAACGATATCCGGGATCGCTAATGCCGGGCATTCCACTATCTGAGACAAGTGCAAGATTACTTCCAGAGATAAGCTTTTCAACAAATGTCACGCTCGCTGTTACTTCGTTATGCTCGTGGTAACTGCTAACGGGGGTGCAGATCCCAAGGCGATCAGCAAGTGTGCGAAATGTCCTTGTGTCTTCTGCGAGGATCAGATCTACCTCGTTTAAAGTTTGAATTGCTCGTGGTGAGATATCAGAAAGGTTTCCAATCGGAGTTCCAACAACGGCAAGAGTTCCCAGAGTAGGGGAGGATAATCTACTAGATGATGACATAATAATTGAAGGAAGAATCTCCTAATCCCGTGTTACCAGTTACTGTTGCCGATAACGTACCTGCAAGGTATAAAGCATTCGCCGTATTTTGCCAAAGATCAACAGCTGTTTGTGCAAACAGTACGCAAAGGTAAGCAACAATAAGCAACGAGCAATTGCTGATGACGACTGAGCACTCAATTTTTTTAAAAAACGACACCTTGCTAAAAGAAATCCTTAACGAGTGGAATCCCAATGCGGTTGTTCTTAGTATCGAAGGTCTGACCCCAGATGCTTCAACAAGGAGATATTTTCGCATCCAGTACTCTCTTGCTGCTTCTGCTAAGAGTGCTGCTACAAAAGAAAGTATTGTAGCGATGTGTTTTTCCTCGCTGACTTCTCCCGAAGCAAGTGGGGTGGAGAATGTTTCTTCCGATCAGGCCTACGTTGATCTCACCCATTTTTTTCTCCACCATAAAATTCCCGTTCCGGAGTTGCTTTTTGATGCACGAGATAGAGCGGTCTTACTGATTGAAGATCTTGGTAGTGAACATCTGGCCGATGCTGTCTTAGGGAGAGGTTCGAGATCGTATTCTGCTGAAGAGATCGATGAGCTTTATTGTCAGGCGATTGACGCAATTGTTGGGATACAAAATATCTCCTCGGCTGAAAATTGTATTGCATGTAAAAGGACGTTTTCTGAAAAAGTATTATTGCAAGAGATGTATGAATTTCGAGATTTTTTTCTTTCGCAGTTATCACTGCAAGAAGAGCAGACAGCGGGAGTTGAAAAGGCGATTTTTTCTCTAGCAACGGAGATCGACAGATATCCAAGACGGCTTGCACATAGAGATTTTCACTCTTGGAATTTGCTTGTTGATGCTCAGGGGAGGTTGCGGGTTATTGATTTTCAAGACGCGTTATTGGCTCCAGAAGGATACGATCTCATTGGGCTCCTCAATGACCGAGATACCGATCGTGCACTTGGGCAGGAACGATATTTAAAGTTACTTGAGTATTTTCAGAAAAAAGCCGGGCTCAAAGAGGATTTTATTTATCGTTATGACCGCCTCCTTTTACAGCGCGATTTGAAGGTTGTTGGGAGATTTTCAAAACTAGTGAGAACCCGAAATCTCCCTCTCTATCAGCAGTGGATTCCTGGAACCCTGCGAAGGATTGGCCAAACGTTAGAGCGAGTCTGTAGTGGTCCAGGAAATATTGAACCGTTTGTTATTTTGTTGAATATACTTGCGGAAAATATTGACGAAGTTAAATCAGGAAGAAGCGCACCCCTTCGGTTAGGAAAAAAATAAGATGCAAGCAGATCTTTTTATTCTCGCTGCTGGATTCGGTACCCGACTTGGGGATCTTACAAAGGACACACCCAAACCACTCATTGAAGTTGCTGGAAAAGCGGTGATTGAATACAACCTTGAGCTTGTTCAACGAGAAGGATTTAAGAAGGTGTTTATCAATCTTCACTACCTGTCTGATAAGATCAGGAACCATGTAGGGGATGGTTCAAAGTGGGGGTTGGAGATCTCGTATGTAAAAGAAGAGGCGATACTCGGAACGGGAGGAGCGATCCGTAACATTGAGCCACTTCTTGAGCATGATGTGCTTGTGACAATGAATAGTGATACTATTTTTGGTGATGATTTTTCTCTTCGGAAGCTGATTGAGGCTCACCTTAATCAGCCCATGAGGCCTTTAGCTACTTTGGTATTACGCGAGAATTTAAATCCCGCGCTCTATGGAGAGATTGGGATTGATAAAAGTGGTCGAGTGCGAAGCATGTTAGGGAGAAACTACTTTGACGCCTCTCCGGTGGAGGGTTTAATGTATCTTGGGGTGCAGGCTATTTCTCGGACCTTATTTTCATATATGCCCTTACCGGGTGCGAAGTTCAGTATCACACGAGATGTTTATGCGAGGGTTCTCGAGAAGGGAGGAGTAATAGGGTCGCTACGTTACAATGGGTACTTTGCAGATATTGGCAGTTTCGAGAGCTTAAAAGAGGCATCTAAAGAGGTAGGCAAAAATAAAAAAGGAATTTTAAAAACCGACTAAAAAAAGCAACTTTTTCATGATATTATTTTATCTGGTGGAAAAAGAGGTTTTTGTCTATTTTACTCTTTTATAAGCATCCATACAGGCTTGCTAAGAATTGGTCGATTACTAGCGATAAGAACAATAATAGACACGAAATTGTTTGGTGATAATTAGCAGTTCGTTAGGCACACATAATGGTGATGGATTTTTCATGAAGGGCAGGAAGGGTTCTCGGGTGGTGAAGAAACGGATGGCGTTTCGCCTTGTGTTTTGTGCGACGGTGCTTTCGTTGTTTTT
>CAZDIO010000130.1:0-73647 GCA_964505555.1 uncultured Bdellovibrionales bacterium | reverse complement strand
TAACAAATCACCCCCCTTTTTATTTTTTGTCTTTCTCGCCCCTCCCCCCCCCACGACAGGTGTTTTTATTTTTTTATAAGTTCTAACTCTCATTCACAAATCCTTTGCTCTTTCTGAGTTAGAGGAGTGGTTTACTCAATGAGTTAAGTATCCCTTCAAAATATTTGGTAATCTGCTCAACCATCCACGGTCCGGAGATAAAGAGCGCAATCATCACCGTAAATAATTTAGGAACAAAGGTCAGCGTGTTTTCCTGAATTTGGGTTGCCGCCTGTAGGATGCTGACACATAACCCAACAACGAGACTGCTCAATAATGGAATTACAGAAAGAATTGAAAATAACACCACCGCTTCATAAAAGTCTCCGGAGATATCCATATCCTTCCTATTGATAACTCAACACTAAACTTCGACAGAGGAGAAACCAACCATCACAGAGCACAAACAAAATTAATTTAAACGGCAATGAAACCGTTACCGGACTTACCATCATCATTCCCAAACCAACGAGCAGGTTCGCCGTTACTAGATCGATCACTAAAAATGGAAGGAAGATACTAAAGCCGATCGCAAACGCTTGATAAAGTTCACTCAGAACAAAAGAGGAAACAAGCGTAAAGAGAGTCTCTCCGCGAGGTCGACAGTTCGTATGACTCCCCTCACCGCATTCTAAGTTATCTTTTGACACCACACTTTTATCTTCTGGCAGTTTCGCGGTATCTTTTCCAAGTTGTGCAAAAAAGATTCTCTCTCGTGTTCTACTATGTTTAATTAAAAAACTCTCTAAGGGGAGGCTTGCCTCTTTTGCCACTTCAAGAATACTGCTCACCGTCCAGGGCTGATTTTTGTTACTAATGTTTCTTCCTTCAATTGCCTTATCTAGTAATGAGGTAGTTTCTGACATTACGGGAGACATAATCTGGATTGTTAAAACCAGTGCAAGGAGTGAGCTTACAGAAGCTGATGGAACTTGTTGCGCACCGAGAGCGTTTCTCAAGATGCCAAAAACAACACTCAGCTTTAAAAAACTCGTCACTGCAAGGAACATAAAAGGAACCAACGACAGCGCTATAAATAAAGGCACCATCAACACCGGGTTGGCGCTTAGTCCTCCAAATTGAGGAAACGTTGACTGAGTGAGTGGCTCGATCATACTATTTAATGACTCTCTTGATCGTCGTCTTTATCAGAAGTGAGATCTTCAAAAGGTTCCTCCCACTCATCAATAAAAAGCGGATCAGGAAACGACTCCTCCACGATGTTTTCATTTATAGCGGTAGCAAAACGCCCCCGTTCATTAATTACCCCAAGCAGTTTTACCCCGTTCTCATTTACCCCAAGGATAAGTTCTTGCTCCTCATTATATTGCACGGTAACGATCTCGTTTTTTCTATCAATTCGTACTCGTTCTTTAACAAACATCCGACGATCCGCATGCTCAGGACGCAAACGAGAAGCAGGAAGTCGTTTTTTTAAAAATGAGATTGAAAAGACGGCAAGTCCCAAGACAAAAAGAAGTGAGACAACTGTTCGAAAAACTCCTGCAAACGACAGGGGGTCAACTCCTCCGGGAACTTCTGAAAAAGCACTGAGTGGAAAAACACCGACCAAAATAAAGACAAGAAGAAAGGAGAACTGCTTTACCAGAAGCTTTCTTGTGTTCATAACATCTCTTCCTTTAATTTTCTCTGATGTATTTGTACGACACTTCGTTGAAACGAAATATTTTCTTCTATCTCAAGCATTTCAAGAGAATTCTTCATCGCCCGATAGATTCCGCTCTCTTTTGTTATCCTCTCTGTTAGTATCTGAGTTTTTTTCTTTATCATAAGGAGAACCTCTCTTCCTGTCTTTACTTGATTGAGAATCTCCTTATTTTTAAAGTTTAATCCCTGAAGACGAAGTTGATCTGACTTTTTAAGAGATCCACAAGCGCTAGAAAAATCATATGCGGACTTAAGGTTCATCACTAAACACAATTTTGAATTATGAATGTTATCAAAATTCTGAGTAAGAATATCCTTACATACTTGAAGACGGTGTTTTACTTGGACTATCTCCTGTTCTTTCTTCTTTGAGAGAGCATATAAAGTTTTCACCCGTTCTTCTATCCCCTGCTTCTTTATTGCTTCTTGAGTCTGAAGAATTGAAAACCGACGAATTTTTCTGCCATCTAAGTGTTTCATTGGCCACTAATTAGAACCCATCTGTTGAACTTTACGGATAGTAGAAGAAAATGCTTCTCCAACTTTTGAGATCACTTCGCTTTGTAAATGGAGATCACTAACGGCAAGCTGAAGATTTAAGTATCGTTGATACTTGGGTGAAACTCCATCAATCGCCTTTGAAAACTCCTTTCTCGTTTGACTCCACTCAACAACAACATTCTCAAGGTACTGAATACCTCCACCAAGAAGTGTCTCCTTATTAGGTTCACCTTTTGTTGTTTGAAGGATCTTATCAAATTTAGCACCTTGGGTTGGGACAGTCGGCTTAATCTGTCTTTCTAGCCCTTCTAGACCCCTTAGTTCACTCGCTTCGATACGAATTGGTTTCATAGACTCCCTCCCTAAACTATTAGCTCTCAAATGTTTAATCGTAGAAACAACCGAACAGGTTGCTGACCAATTCCGTAGGTATATGAGATCTTTGTTATTTTTTTGTTTGGGGGGTGGAGGTAATCATAAGCTACCGCCTAAAGGCTCGTAGCAAAATTCTTATACCCATAGTATCTTCCATAGATAAGATCTCCATGACAGAAAATATAAATTCCATTCCAAAACAACTGGCTCTCGTGCTTCTAAAAATTGGCGCGATGAAGTTTAGTCCTGATAAACCCTTTACCTGGGCTTCTGGATATCGAATGCCTATTTACAACGATAACCGACTCCTTTTGGGAAACTACAACCACAGACTTTTAGTATCGGAAGGATTTTCCTCTCTCCTCTCCCAAAACAAAGCAGATATTGAGGTTATTGCAGGAACAGCCACTGCGGGAATTAGTCCTGGGACCACACTTGCTGATAAGTTACAAAAACCGTTTATTTATGTCCGAGATAAATCAAAATCTCATGGGATGAAGAACCAAATCGAAGGTATTCTTCGTCCTGGGGATAAAGTGATCGTCATTGAGGATGTCATCTCCACAGGAGAAAGCTCCCTTCGGGCAATTACCGCGATTCAAGAAGCTGGGGGTGTTGTTTTGGGTTGTTTGGCGATTTTTAGTTATGATTTCTCTCACGCACTTGATGCTTTTCGCTCAAATAATGTGCAGTTTGAAAGTATCCTTAATTACGATCTCCTCCTTGAGGTTGCCTGTAAGGAGAAGTATCTTCCATTAGAAAATATCGAAACTCTAAAAGAGTGGAGAGAGGATCCTTTTGGTTGGGGGGCAAAGCGAGGATTTGAAAAACAAACCCTAGGAGGATGAGTTCGATTAATTGCTACCGTTTTATAAGACCACTTCTCTTTCAACTCGACCCTGAAATCGCACATCATTTTGTTTTTTCTCTCGGAAGAGCTCTTCAAACCTGCCCTCCAGTTCCTAAACTTATTAAACGTTTCTTCTCTAAGGACTTTCCTGAGCTAGGAAATGAGCTCTTTGGTTTACATTTTAGAAATCCGATCGGAGTTGCTGCCGGATTTGATAAAAACGGTCTTCTCTCTCCGCTTCTTGATGCGTTTGGTTTTTCTTTTGTGGAGGTAGGCTCTCTCAGTAATAAACCCTGCGTGGGAAATAAAAAGCCAAGATTATTCCGACTTCCAAAGGATCGCGCGCTTATTAATAGAATGGGACTTAACAATGATGGGGTTGATATCGTTCTCAGGCGACTTCAAAACGCCCCTTCTTCACTTCTTGTAGCAACAAGCATTGTAAAAACAAACGACTCACGCCTTCTCAATCAAGGAGCTATTGATGATATTGTTGAATGCTACCGAAGGGCACACAGCAGATCGCGTTTTGTCGTTCTCAACGTAAGTTGTCCAAATACAGAAGATGGTAAAACATTTGAGGAGCCTGATAGCTTACGTCAACTCTTAGGAGCCCTTGATGCTATTAGACGCAATGAAAGTAAGCACACCCCACTTCTTGTGAAGTTTTCTGCAGACACGGAGCTTTCTCAACTTGAAGAATCAATTCGTATTTGCGAAGAACACTCTGTCAGTGGCTATGTCTTAGTAAATACGAGCACCTCTCGTCAGGGATTACTTTCTCATTCAGGGTTATTAGAAAAGATTGGCGCTGGGGGGCTGAGTGGTTTTCCTCTTCAGAAAAACGCCCTTGTACGGATTGGAGCGGTATATCGGTTAACCAAAAAGCCAATCATCGGAGTTGGTGGCATCTTTTCTGCCGAAGATGCCTACGCCTTTCTTCAAGAGGGGGCATCATTACTTGAGCTTTATACAGGGATGATTTATGAAGGTCCTTTCATTGCTAGAAAAATAAACGAAGAGCTTGTGAAGCTCTTAAAAAAAGACGGCATTTCAGATATTAAGAAGATCATTGGAGTAAAACATCGGTGAGTACTGCTTCAAGCCCCATTATTGTTGCCCTTGATAATATGTCTCGCGCAAAGGCAATTGAATTATCACGCCTCCTTCAGGGAAGTGTTTGGGGGTTTAAAGTTAACGATCTTCTTCTTGAATGTGGGATTGAAATTATTCATGAGCTTAAGCGTTATGGGAATGTATTTGCTGACCCAAAACTTCACGATATTCCAAACACCGTAGCAAACGGAGTCGCACGCCTTCGAGATGCTGGCGCTGATTTTATTACCGTTCATGCCAGTGGAGGAAAAGCAATGCTGGAGGCGGCTGTAAAAAACAGAGGGAATGCTTCTCTCCTGGCCGTAACAGCACTTACTTCATTAAGCGATAGCGATACAAACGAGGTCTATCAGCGAACGACAAAACAAACCGTCAGCGCACTTTCTGACCTTGCGATACAAAGTGGAATAAACGGCTTGGTGTGCTCTGCAGAGGAACTCTCTCTCCTTTCAAAAACCAGCTCCACTCTTCTAAAAATCGTTCCGGGTATTCGCCCCCTTTGGTATCAGGAAAAAGATGACCAAAAAAGAACAGACACTCCAAAACAGGCTCTAGAAAAAGGAGCCTCCTACCTTGTCATTGGTCGCCCGATCACAGAATCAGACGATCCACCAAACGCCGTAAAGAAGCTCCATTTAGAAATCACTTGAATAGTATTTTCTTTTTCCTCGCCTGATTGGAGTTTTTTGTAATCTGAAGTGCTTTTTTTATTAAACCACAGAGGTGCAGAGACACAGAGATAAGGAATAAGAGATAATTTTTATAACGCAGTATCTCTATTTCCATTTTCTCTGTGCCTCTGTGGTTTAATAAAAAAAGTTTCAAAAATCTCATAAAACGCCTAAAGATCACTAACACTAACTATTAACGGCTCCTCTTGCACAAACAAGCACAAGCACGCACTTCATTATCCAAAAGATAAACAATGAAATAACAGGCAGTAATAAGAGATGATTAAACACTCCTATAAGACTAACAACAATCAGCAGATACTCTATCATCGGAGTCTGGAAACCTACACGATACACAGAAGTCTGAAGTAAGAACGATGCCACTAAAACAAGTAAAAGAAGATCTTCATACGTACCTACATACGGAGCAAATAAAAGATAAGATCCAAAAAGAACCGAAATAAAAGCTAAACGCCACCTTTGCAGAGATGATGACGGATACCAGAGAGCTCCCCCAAGAAGACTCCCCCAAATAATACTAAGAGCTCCGTAGGAAAGAACAATCCCACTCTTTGTTCCAAGTACAGAAGAGACAACACTACGAAAGATTATCATCTTTTCAAATCCAAACGCTGAGAGATATACAGGCTCGATGTTGTCCATACTAAATGCACGAAACATCTCCCCATACTCCCCTCCCCACAAAAAACCCATCTTCATACAAAGAAGGAGAAGAACGACTGCTAAAAATCCCAACACGAAAACAACTTCACGTATTTTTTTATAGAGAATCATCGTCATTAGAAAAAGAACAAGATAGGTGGGTTTTAAAGCAAGAATAAAAGCAATAAGAAGAATCTGTCTCATCTTTAGCGGCTGAGTTTCATCTTCTAAGCACAAAACTAAAAACAAAAATAATGACGTAGCCATAATTGAGGTTTGGCCAAGCCCTACAGTAAAAAGAAATTCAAAAGATACGACTGAACACAGAATAAAGAGAGCCCACCAATAATGAAGAAGCCTCCTTTTTTTCTTTAGAGTGTTAAAAACATCTATTACAGCACCGATAAATATCACAAGAGAGGTACTTCCCCATGCGGCTTGGGACATTTCAATACTGTATTTTGCAAGCCAGGAAAATGGAAACAGCACGACAGCAAAGATTGGAGAGATTGCAAGTGGCATCACACTCATAATCTGCTCTCCGGTCGCTTTCTGAAGCACTCCTTGATGTGATGCCACGTTGTAGAGACTATCAAGATTTTCAAACCAGAATGCTCTGACGATAAGAACATAGTAGGCAAAATCTGAAATAATTAATTTATTATTAACAACTCGTAAGAGAGAAAGTGAGGTCGAATAATATTGGAAGAGCACAAAAAAGATACCAAAAAACAAAATAAGAAATAAACAGGCTTTTTTTAAGTGTAGAAAGACAAAACGAGGCTCTATTTTTAGCATTACACCTCTCGTTTGAAGAGAGAAAATTGGAAAAGGCCTAGCTTTTGAAACAGATATTGAAGGCTTACCCAAAGCACTCCAAAGCCGTATTGAATGCTTGGGAGCAGTCTGATGGAAGAGCTCTCAGGTGTATATGAAGTAGGACAACTTATTTCACCAACACGATAATTAAAATACACCATCTGAGCGATGATCTCGTTATCAAAAATAAAATTGTCTGAATTTCCCTGAAGCGGAAGTGTTTCTAAAATCTCTCTACGAAAAGCACGATATCCTGTGTGATACTCTGAAAACTTTTGATTCATTAAAATATTCTGAACTAAGGTCAGAACCCG
This sequence comes from uncultured Bdellovibrionales bacterium, assembly GCA_964505555.1. Taxonomy (GTDB): domain Bacteria; phylum Bdellovibrionota_C; class UBA2361; order SZUA-149; family CAZDIO01; genus CAZDIO01. The sequence continues at coordinate 66,631 of CAZDIO010000130.1, read as the reverse complement.
ATTGAAAAAATACTTATAGCGAGGCATTCCACCTCGAAGGGCACCTTTTCCTAAAATTCGAGAACCCAGACAGGCATCATATTCTCCATACGCAATCATCGCAGCCATCGCCGTAAGAAGATGCGGAGTGTATTGGTAGTCTGGATGGAGCATAATCACAATATCTGCTCCTTTTGATAAAGCAATCTTATAGCAGGTCTTTTGATTTCCGCCGTATCCTAAGTTCTTTTCATGAACAACGGTTTCAATCGCAAGACGTCTTGCGACTTCTGCAGTATTATCTTCACTCTTGTCATCAACGAGAATCACCCAGTCAACTATGTCACGAGGTATTCCACGAAACGTTGTTTCAAGTGTTTTTGAAGCGTTGTAAGCAGGTAGAACGACAGCGATTGATTTCGTATTGAGCATCGTTCCCCATTAAATAGGCTTTGTTTGATCCCAGCGCGCAAACCACCAGATGAGGAGCATCACCAGTGGAAACCAAAACAATTCATGAAGATAGAGTGCAAAATGGGAATGGATATACGCAACACATTGCAGAATAAAAAGAGAAAGAAGTATTAACGATCTCCGCTTGGAAGAAATTCCATCTTCAAATACGATGCCAAGAATCGCTATTTGCAGAATAAGTAACAGAGATTGATCAAACATCCATCCATAAAAAGAAGTAGCGAGCGACAGGCAAAGCAGTGGAGGAAAGAGAGTAGCCCACACAATAGTTGGACGCCTAATAATCAGATACCAAAGAACGCAGATCGCTGTAGCGCTTGGAATAAGTAATGAAGGTATGAAGGTATGAATATCAAAATACTTCTCGAGCATCACTCGAACAAATCCCACGAGTGTAGCAACTTTCCATTGTGAGGTATTGACTGCTCCCTCCGGTGGATGAACGAGACTATCAACCCAATAATAAATTGCCTGAGGCGAATCAAAAAACGTAACCAAGAGCAGCACACCGAAAAAAAGAAAAAACGAGTAAACGATCTTCCATTGTCGTTCTGAAATAATCCACCAAGCACAGACAATAATAACTAAATAAAATAAGTGCGGCTTTAATGTCAGTAAAACAGCAAATAAACCTGCCAAAAAGTATCTTCGTGTTGACAGTGCCCAAAAAAAACCTGCAGCACCAAAGGCAACAAGTAAGCTTATCTGTCCATATTGAAGCGTTGCCCAGGTTGGAAAAAACATCATTGCCGCAACAAGGCTAAAAACAAGTAGATTATCTTTGGCTGATACGGCAGCCCACGTCAACGCTCCCGCACCAAGGCAAAAGAATATATTAAGAATAAACCATAATCGAGTAGCTAAATTAAAGTCAGCACTAAGAATAGGTTTCAAAAGTACCATTGCCCAGGGTCCAAGCCACATCATCATCGGTTTACTTTGATTATATCCGACACTCCGCTCTATTTGCAGAAGCAATGTGGGATCATAAAAGTTTTTTCCCTCTTGGTATAATTGAAAGGAAGACCAATACTGTATAAAATCAATCGTTCCCAAAGATGGATAATGAGAGTTCCAACGAGGAAGCGTTGCAAAACAAACAATAATTACAGCGGAGACCAAGATTGCCGGTAGATGCCGTTTAACCAGAAGTTTTGCCGTGCCGATCACTGCTAAGTTGTTAACCCGTTTTATTTTTCATAATTCGAACAGTGGCAGTAATCTCTTTTTCTGTAAAAGAGGCATTACTAAATTCGAAACGGAGGTGGGTCGTTTCCATAAAAGCAGGAGGGTAACTCTCCGCATCTAACATTCTTATGTAGTCATAAACTTTTTGAAGATCATTGAGTTCAGAAATATTCCCCTCTTTTGGTTGTCGTCTTTTGAAGATAGCCGGTTCACCTTTCTGAGGGATCGGAGTTGGTTTGTGAGTCAGTATGTCACTGATCATTTCGAATATAATGAGCGCAGACCTTTCAAAAATCTGTTTAGCAGATCCTTCAAGGCTTAGCGGTTTTTTTAAATAAATCGGTCCCTCATCAATTCCTTTCGTTACTTGAATCGCAGAGATCTTTGTTTCGGCTTTTCCCGACAAAATAAGATTTTGTAACGGACTTCCCCCTCGTCCATAAGGAAGATCCGTCATATGAAATACAATGCACTCATATCGTTCAAAGATCTCAGCAGGAATAATATATGACCAATGTGGGATAAAAATTTTATTCGGTTGATATTTGCTGATATTTTTTGCTGTGAAAAGCTCCTTACTCTTAATACGAATCCATCGCTCGCCGGGTCGGTTCGTCAATGCCTCAAATATTTGATCGTGCCAGTGTTTTGAACTGACAAATAAAAACTCTACAGGTTCGTTATCGCCCATAAAAAGTAAAATCTTTTATAGCAAGTGATCTAGGCTCAAGGGGGTACCCTCTTTAATCGACTGTTTTGAGATGCGCCCTAACAACAATTCGTAGTAGGTGGTATCTAATCCATCACCGGGCCTGATGATTCCAATATTTTTTGAGGTAAAAGGCTCACCTTTTTGTATATCTTTAATCACATAGAGGGAGCGTTTAAATACGAGACTTTTCTTTTCCGCTTCAAGGATTCCATAGGTGATGTCGCCTAAGGCCAAAAACGCACGTTCACTTTCAGTCACCAATAATCGAAGCTCTTCTGGTTCAATCGAGAAAGCACTATCCACTCCACCATCAGCACGTTTTAAGGTAAAATGTTTCTCGATAATCCGAACTCCTAGTGCTACCGAAGCAACAGCAACGCCAATTCCCAAGGTGTGATCAGAAAGACCGACGTGACAATCAAATAATTGAGAAAGGTGAGGTATTGTATGGAGATGAGAGTTCTCAGGTGACGCCGGGTAGGTGCTTGTACATTTAAGGAGGATTAACTTCTTACAGCCGGCTTCTCTTAAAGTTCTCACTCCAGCTTCTAAACCAGAAATAGTAGAAAGACCGGTTGACATGATAACTGGTTTTCCAGTTGCAGCCACTTTCTTTAGTAAAGGGAAATGATTGTTTTCAAATGATGCGATTTTGTAGGCACAAACATTCAATTTTTCAAGAAAATCTACCGCTGTTTCATCAAATGGAGTACTAAAGATAACTAGCCCAAGTTTGCGCGCATGTTCAAAAAGGGGCGCATGCCATTCCCATGGGGTATATGCTTCTTTGTAAAGTTTAAACAAATTCTTTCCGCTCCATAGAGATTTTGGATCATTGATCTCAAAAGCTGCACCAGAAGCATTAATAGTAAGCGTTTCTGCTGTATAGGTCTGAAGTTTAATAGCCTGTGCACCAGCTTGTGCAGCAGCTTCAATAATAGCTATTGCGCGCTCAAGCGATTGATTGTGATTCCCTGACATTTCGGCCACAATAAAAGGCTTGTGTTGTTTGCTAATAAGGTAATTTTCCAACTTGATATCATTCATGCTCTTCTCCTTTCCGGAAATACAGTATGTTCGTTACCATCTGATACAGATACCATAACGAACAGTAATCAATGCCACTATGCAAACAAACGTTGAATCATAAATGCTTCTGCAAAGAAATATCCACCTTCAGATCCCCTAACCTTAGCAAGAGATTTTAAGACTTCCTTTGATCTTGGATGAGGATCCACCCTAGCTTCCGTCAGATAAAGATCCATTGCTTTCGTTTTTTTCTCAACGTCCTCCTCAGATACTTCGATGTATAAATTAGGCTCCCATTGAGCAGGCTTTAAGTAAGAGATACTCCCCGGAATTTCTCCACAAATGATAGGAATATGCGATGTCACCATCGGACGTGTCGCTATAATAGCTGCTTCATGACAATATTGATGATCAATATTTGCGCAGTATCGATGATGTGTAAAAATAATCTCGGGTTTAATTTTTTCAATAAGATTTTCCAGCCAATGCACAACTTCCAATAAGGTATGAGCATCCATCTCGTTATCTTGAAAATGACCAAATGTAATATTTTCTGATGAGACCCCAACAACACTTAATGCTTCTTTGCAATGAATGCGAAGTTTATTCAAGTTATCGTTCATCGTTACTTCGTCTAATGTTCTCCTTCGGCTTTGAATTCCAGTGGCAGGAATCGCAACATGGACTTCAGTTCCCAGGCGAGAATACTTTGACAGAGTAGCTCCGGCCGCAAGCACCTCATCATCAGGATGTGCAAAAAAAGTTAAAATACGACGTGGAGGTAAGGGTTTTGATTTCATTTTTTATCTTCTCCTCAATACTGAAACGTTTTAAGGTTTAATTTCCGAAAATATTTCAACCCGATAGCGCCGACCATTTAATTCAAAAAACGCTGGATAACGTTGATTGTCGGCAACCCTCAGGAGATTAAATTGCTCCCGAATTGAACGATCGGGATCGAGGCGACTATCCTCCGGCACACGCGAACGATATCTACTTTCAGTTCCTCTTTGCTCCTCACCCAAGGAAACAACATCCGGGTAGCTATCTAGAAACTTTAAACAAAGTTCTTTTGTGAAATGTGCTTGGATATTTCTAAGCTCCTCCACCAACTCTCCTCCTTGAAATTGCATCTCAGCTTTAAGATAAATGGAACCACTATCTAACTTCGAATCTGCTTCAAAAAGAGTGATCGGAATGGTGTTTTTTCCTTCTAAAATTTGCCACGTAAGTGGAGACATACCTCGACCTTGAGGAAGCGCACTCTCATGAACCACTAAGTTATGTAAATGTTTTCGCAGTATCTCAGTTTGGATAATCTGACTGTAACTTAGTATGAACAAAAAATCGCCGCTATTTAGTGTTCGGTGATCATGATACCACGATACCTCATGTCCTCGTTCCTTCAAGGTAGTAATGAAATCTAATAAATGATCATTTATCCAACTCTCTTTATCTGACAAAATATTTATTCTAAAACTGGGCAACAAAAGAGTTGAAATACGTTGCGTGCCATAACTATCAACAAGCGCTTGTGAAGATTTTGATAAGTTCTGAGTCAACTCAGCATTGGAAGAGAGATTATTTACAGCCGTAATCAGATCTTGTTTTTTTACTTGTTCATGAAATCCAAGATAAATTGCTGCACCAGCATTCGAAAGTTGTTCGCTGACTAATTTTTGATTCTCTGCCAGACCAATTACTATGCTGGGCACTCCGAGAGAACACCTTTCCCAGCTGGAAGAACCTGAAGCACCAATTGCAAGATCGCAACATGCAAAACGTTCGGCCATATTATCAACTTGGAGATAAAAAGAGATATCCTTAGAAGTTTTGCATGTTTGCTCAATCACTTCTTTTCGTTGATTAGAAGATCCCACAACAACATCAATCACAAACCTATAGCCAGCATCTATAATCCAAGCAAGAACTCGTTCCGTCAAACCATGCAGATCGCTTCCACCAAAAAAGAGGAGAACCCGATGTATAGTTCCATCTCGTTTACGGCTTCTTAGCTCCTTTCGTTTAAACTGTTCATCAAGAAGCGCGTAATGCGGTCCGAGAAGCACAGTAGCAGATCCCTTCCATTTAATTTCTGACGTGGGAACAAGACTCTCTGTTATGTTCTGATTTAAAAACAGATCACAACTGTGCTCACGATGCAAAAAATCATCAATAACAAAAATGCGTTCAACAAGAGGACGAAGAGCCATTTCCCATTCTTTTCCAAGAGAGTAATGATCAACGATGAGCCAATGGCATTTTCTTTTTCCTTGATTGAGGATAGCTAGAGTTTCCTCGGCATCTTGTTCAGGATTTATTAGTTGAAAATCTCTTTCTGTCTGTGTTGAAGCTAGAGGGATCTCAACAAGATTAAACCCTCTTCTTACAATGAGGTCGTTGTAGTTTCCTGGAAGTGCTCGACAAATAAACAGAACATCTGCATGACGTTTTTTTAATTCTTCTGCGAGCGCAAGGCAGCGCATCACATGACCCGCTCCTATCAAAAACGAAGAATCTGTTCTGATCACAACATGGATCTGATCATTGCTATTATGATTTATGTTTTTGCTACTCATGAAAAACTCTTGATCCTTCCACTACCTGCTGTTGGTTTCGACCCCGTCAATCAAGTTCGAGATGCTTTGTCGAATTTCCACATTTGAGAGAACACTCTCCTTGAGGTACGTTGGGTCATAGTAGCGAAATCGGTTGTTCCAGTCACCAGAGTAAAAATCAATTATCTCGTTAAGAGAGATTGTTCCAAAATCTTCCAGGCGATAAGTAATTCGTTTTTCCCAAAAGCCATAGTAATCATCGTAGATACGATCAAGAAGAGGAACATAAACAGTCGGTTTTCCCGCTTTTAGCACTTCAAGATGCACACTACTATCGCCAATAAAAATAAGATCACAACGAGAAATATCATTTAGTAAAGAGTTGTTTTTACTCAAAACCACTTCAATGCCTGAAGCAAATCCATCAGAAAAATCATGATTCACGATTTGAACTGGATGCGGCCGTAAAACAATCTGGCTCGGCAAAAGAAGGTCTCTGATACTCAATAGCAGTCTTTCTAATACCTCTTTGTCTGTTAATGCCGTAAGAAAGATTCCGACTTTTATTTCTTTGGATTGCAAGTTCGAAACACTCATAGGAAAAGAGCTTCCTGGCAAGCCACGAAACACTACCCCCCCCCGCACCTTTCCATGAACACGGTACGTATCGAGAGCTGCAGGTCCATCAAGAATAGCAAGATCCACTTCCAGCGGGGGCATCCATTTTCGTAGCGGAATTGCCGCGTGCGGAATAAAGATTGATTTAATTGAATGGGCACGAGCTGCCCACTGTAACCCAGAGGAATCCGGACTATAATTACTTGCTATTAACACTGCTTTTGGCGCATCAGCGGAAGAAAGTTCGAGTTGATACCGAAGGTAGAAGCCAATAGTACTTGCAATTCGACACAAAGGCATAAACTCATAGCGCTTCTTTAGTTGGTGAATTATTCGAAAATATTTGCAAGTGCTTTTGAAGTCTTTCAGTGCAAGAAAAACAGCAAAAAAACTTTGCGGGCTTATCTGATAGGAAACCGATGATACTACCTCTGCTCCAATGCATTCTTTGATAAAGGCGATCTGCTTCTCTTCATTAGGATAGGTTGCCGTAGAAAGAATGGAAGCATTCCTTTTTTTCTTAAAAACAGGAACGATAAAAGACTTACACCCATAAAGAGCAACGGCTAACGTGCCAATAAAAGAACCTTTTACCAGTTCGTAGGTTCGAGAAATGCTCCGAATTAAAAAGTTTCGACTCTTTACATCTTCAAAAATGGCGATACGAAGCGGTTCTGCATCCATACGAGCGACATTTCGAATTGCCTTTAATAAACAAACATTCATTGGGCCGAAAAACACTTAAAAACGATGAGTTTAGCGTTTAATTCTTACTCATAAATTATTATTGACCATTTCGACTGTTTATACTTCAACTTTTGGTTCTATAGCTGAGGCACTCGAATCATAAAATCAGCCAAAAACAGTATCGGGTTCCTCTGTCACTTTATGAGCAAACATCTTAACAAAACTGCCCCCCGAGCACTGATTAAGCAAGGCATATTTTACAGCATGCTAGTGGGAATAGAATCTGTAGCACCTTTCCTGCTCCTTCCTTTTCTCACTCGCTTTCTCACTCCGATTGAATACGGTTATTGGGTATTATTTGTAGCGCTCACATCCTTTATGAGGCCACTTCTCGGCCTTACGCTTCAAGATGCTGTCAGAATGCGCTTCTTTGAGATGGACCACCGTAACCTTTCTCAGTTCGTCACTACGGCCTCTTTAATAGCTACCGCTATTTTGATTTTTTCGATCGCTCTTTTTAGTTTTTCTACCACTCTTATCTCTTCGTTTTTAAAGTTTCCTGGGGAATGGATCTGGACGATTTTAGTAACTGCATACCTCCATGGTCTTTACTACACATTACTTGCACTCCTTCAGTTTCGAGAGCAGCGAAAGCAATTTGCTTGGGCTCAGATCTGTCACAGCTCTTTTGCTCTTCTCTTAACAATCGCGTTTGTGGTTGCAGGATATGATTGGCGAGGGGCTGTCGTAGGAAAGCTTCTGAGCTTGGTTATCACGGTGCTTTTTGTTAATCGCTTTTTTCTCCGAGATCTTGAGATAGGATTATTTTCTCGTTTTAATCTTTCCTACTGTAAACAACTTCTTTTCTTTGGGATTCGATATCTTCCTGCAGGATTAAGTGCTGTCATAATTCCTTTAACGGATCGATTGCTTATTGCGCATATCGTTAACGTTGAGGAGACAAGCTACTTCGGGATAGGTGGCTTATTTAATATGGCAATTTGGGTGTTTGTTAATGGTTATATATTTGCTTTGCAGCCGATGTTGTTTCGAGCTCTCCAATTTGATCAACAAAAGGTAAAAGATACGATAAAACTAATGAGTCTCTTTTATTTCATATTGCCAATCACTGGAGTTATCGTTTTCTTTCTTGCTCATTTTCTCAGCCCACTTTTGATTGGACCAAAATTTATGCAAACGAACCACTATATTTTTTGGCTGATCATCGCCGGAGTTATTCAAGGCGTGTTTACCTATCATCAAACATATCTTCACTGCAAAAAGATGGTAGCGATGATGTCTGCATGTGCGCTGCTCGCAATTCTCTTAAACGCTATTTTTGGCTGGATTTTTACCGAGGAATATGGAGGAATAGGGACCGCCTGGGCTACCTGTTTGGCCTATACGGTAGCGGCTTTTGTTAGCGGATTTATAGTTCTCCGCTCATTAAGCGTAGACAAACTTAATGAATCAAATCAGCAAGGACTTTTATTATCCAATATAATGAGGAGTTAGGGAGCGAAAAAGTCTTTTCGATCGTTTCGCTTTGACATACCTTTAGAAAAAGAGATGGAGATACCAAATGTTTAATGATGCAAGTGTTTTGATTACGGGGGGAACAGGTTCTTTTGGTCAGCGATGTGTGGCGACCATACTCCAACGTTACTCCCCTCGACGGGTAATTGTTTTCTCTCGTGATGAGCTTAAACAATCTGAGATGAATCAACGGATCAACCATCCGGCAATGAGATATTTTCTTGGAGATATTCGAGATGAAGCGCGGTTGCGACGAGCCTTTGATGGTGTCGACTACGTCATCCATGCTGCTGCGTTAAAACAAGTCCCGGCCTTAGAATACAATCCAGGAGAGGCCATCAAAACAAATATTCTCGGTTCAGAAAATATCGTTAATACAGCCTTAGAGATGGGCGTAAAAAAGCTCATTGCCCTCTCCACTGATAAGGCAGCCCTCCCGGTGAATCTCTACGGGGCTACCAAACTTGTTGCGGACAAACTTTTTATTTCTGGAAATAGTATTCGTGGAAAACATCGTACCGATTTTACTGTAGTGCGATATGGAAACGTGCTCGGGTCTCGAGGGTCGGTCGTACCTATGTTTAAAAAACTTATCGAAGACGGGGTTGATACTCTGCCAATAACAGATCTGAGTATGACCCGATTTTTTATTACACTGGATCAGGGGGTTGATTTTGTATTAAAAGCGTTTGAGAGAATGCGCGGAGGGGAAATTCTTGTACCAAAACTTCCATCAGCTCGGATCGTAGACCTAGCAAAAGCGTTAGCCCCGACTCTTTCTGTAAAAGCGGTTGGGGTACGGCCTGGAGAAAAAATTCACGAAGTTCTTTGTCCCGTAGATGAATGTAACCGTACCCTTGAGTTTCAAAACTTTTATCTCATTCAGCCTCAATATCTCTACGCGCAAGTACCCAGATACGATATTAACGCTGCCAACGAAAAAGGCTCTCTTGTAAGTTCTGGTTTTGAATACCGATCCGATAGCAACCCGAACTTTCTCTCCGTCAAACAAATCGAAGAGCTTCTTGCTACAGCATAATGGTATTAAAAATTCCATACAGTCGACAAGAGATCAACGAAGAGGATATCGCCGCTGTGGTTGAAGTGTTGCGATCTGATTATGTCACTCAAGGACCAAAAATTCAGCAATTTGAAAACGCAATTTCCTCTTATTGTCAGGTGTCAAATACTGTTGTCCTCTCCAGTGGTTCAGCGGCACTTCATTGTTGTTTTGCTGCCCTTGGCGTAACTCAAGGGGATTGGGTGTGGACGTCACCAATAAGCTTTGTTGCTACGTCCAACTCAGCACTTCATTTAGGTGCGTCGGTGGATTTTGTCGATGTCGATGCTGAAACGGGCAATATGAGTATTGACGCTTTAAAAGAGAAGCTGACCAGAGCGGAAAAAAACGGACAATTACCAAAAGTGGTTGTTCCTGTGCATTTTAGTGGGCGGAGTATAGAGCTTGAAACGATAAAAGAATTATCAGCCACCTATGGCTTTTTTATTGTTGAGGATGCGGCGCATTCACTTGGAGCAAACTATAAAGACACAAAACCTGTGGGATGCTGCCATTATAGTGATGCAACTGTTTTTAGTTTTCATCCCGTAAAATCCATTACCACTGGAGAAGGTGGAGCTGTTACAACCAATGATGCTCACCTCGCCACCCAAATTCAACTCTATCGTAGTCACGGAATCACAAGAGACATAACTCAATTTGTAAATCCTTGTACGCAATCCTGGTACTATGAGCAGCATTGTCTTGGCTTTAATTATCGACTTACCGATATTCAAGCAGCTTTGGGTATAAGTCAGCTGAAACGATTAAATACCTTCATTCAAAAAAGGCGACATCTTGCTCAAAGGTATCAGACGTTACTCTCCTCAACTGTCTGGAAGATTCCTCCTCCTGCTCTGGAAAGTGCTTGGCATTTATATGTCATACAACTTCCTCATGAAGTTAGCGTAACGCGAGATAGCGTTTTTCAGAATATGCAAAAACAGGGAATTGGAGTAAATGTCCATTATATTCCCATTCACCTTCAACCATATTATAGACATTTAGGTTTTGTTGAAGGCTATACTCCTCAGGCAGAATCATTTTCAAAAAGAGCGATCTCTATACCAATCTATCCTTCAATGACTGAAGATTTGCAGGACAAAGTCATTGAAGCGCTGACTCGATCTCTTGCTCTATGAAGCGTACTGTTTGCATTATTCAAGCACGAATGGGTTCAACGCGCTTACCTGGAAAAGTTATGAAGACTTTATCTGGAAAGACCGTGCTCTGGCACGTTATCACCCGTTTAAAGCAGTGTCGACTTATTGACGAAATTGTAGTGGCAACGACCTCTTCAGAAAACGATAAAATAATTAAACGCTTCTGCGAAGAAAATCATTTTTCTTTTTTTGTAGGAGATGAATTTGACGTAATGGGAAGATATCTTGATGCGGCCCACGCTTTTTCAGCAACGACAATCATTCGCATCACCTCAGATTGTCCACTTATTGATCCGTTTTTAGTCGACGAGATGTTACGTATTTTTAATCCGATAAACATGGATTATCTTAGTAACATTCTTCCTCCTCGAACCTATCCGAAAGGACTTGATACTGAAATCTTCACCACGCTCACTCTTGAGGATGCAACAAAACTGACTCAAGATCCCCAGGATCGAGAGCATGTCACTCCCTATATCATGAATCACCCTGAAAAATTTCGTTTAATCCCTTATTACCATAAGATAGATCTTTCCAATGAACGTTGGACCTTAGATACTCAAGAGGATTTTGAATTTATAGAGAAAATTTATAACGCACTTTATACAGATACCACACTATTTGCCAGTGAAGACATACTTACGTTTCTTAAATCTCAACAAATTACATCTTAGTGTAACAACGGTATTTGTGTGCCTGGCGTTTTGGCATATTTTTACCCTTGAGCGCTTTCCTTCTCCTTTTGTTGATGATGTACTTACAGCAAGCCGTGTGCACGGGTATATATTTACCGGCAGAGCTGTTGGACCCATTGATGGATTACCAATAAGCACCATCGAGGGCTTCTGGCATGCATATTCTTTTTTACCAATTGTTCTTTATTCCCTACCATTTCTTTTTGGTTCTCATCTCGACCTTTTTTTATTGCGAAGCATCTCTCTTCTTTTTGGCTTTGTTGTTTTGGTGGCTTATTACCGAATTGGGAAACATTATGGTGGCGAATTACTCGGACTGATTACTCTCATCCTCGTTGGGTTATCCCCCGCCTTTTTTCACGCAGCGCACTTAGCACGTGCTGATATTATTGGAATAGCGCTTGCGTTATGTGGGGTAGTGCTGCATTTAGAAAATTTCAAGAAGAGAGCTCTTCAAAGTTTTCTTTCTGGACTTATCATTGGATTAGCTTTTGAATTTCATGCACGAAGTTGTCTCTATGCCCTTGTAATAGGGCTTCTTTTTCTTCAGGAATATCAATTCAGAACTCTGATTAAGAAACAATTTTGGGCCTTCATCTTTGGTGGCGCATCGGGATTGATTCTTTATTTTATTCTTCATGTAGTTCCTGATATCGAAGCATTTAAAAAAACAACCGCAATTCTTTTTTCTGAAAGAACTCCTCCACTTTTTACCTTTAATTTTGACATTATTTCACATGCATTTGTAGAGAGTTACTGGTTAACAAAATCTCTTTATCCATGGTCTCATTACATCGCAATTATTGCTTTTGTTTATTTTCTTATTTTTGGAACTCGGCAGAAAAGAAGCTTAGCTCTCTTTTCATTTTTTATGTTTCTTAGTGGCACATTGATCGTAGATTCAAAAACATACTTTAAGGCAATTGCTTATACCTCTGCTAACGATCTTCTTCTTGCAGGATTTCTCCATGAATTATTTCAATTACGAATCAAAACAATGTCTATCTGGTCGTTAGCAATGATCGGAATTGTTATCGGAGTTTATGGAGGAGAAAATATTCGAGCAAACGCAACCATGGTTCGAGGGGTTCCCTGTATCAAGGATTTTGAAGAAGCAGGAAATTTTCTTCGTGCAAGGATTCCTAAAAATGCTTTAATCATGGGTGAAGAAACACATTGGTTTCATTTTCAAAATGAACGATATCTTACCTGGAAAGCGCTTCGTGTGTATCAGCGATATTCTGGTGAAAAATCTCTCGCCAAGGGGTTTTTCTATTTTCAACCTGAGTATTTCATTTCAGACTCGCAAATGTCCGTCTTCCTCGCTGATAAGCCCACAGGAGATCCCTTCACTGATCATTTACGAATTTCACCGAAAGAACTTACCAGTTTTTTAGAAGCAAATGCGAAACTTGAAGATACTTTTATGTCTCGTTGCTATGGGGATATTAAAGTATATCGTTTTAGCTCATGGGACAAAGAATGATGAACCAAAGCAAAGTGTCATAGATACATCGTTTTCTTAAAAGGATTAATACATGCTTACATTAATAAAACTCGTGCTTGTATCAAATCGCATCAGCTTTAAGATAATTCGCATTATTCTTGTTTTCATTATCTTACTACGTGGATTTGAAAGTGTCCGTTCCGGATTTGGAAGCCTTGATAAATCCCTGGTCTATCGTAAAGACTTCATTCAAGATTATTTAATGGTCCGAGCACTCAAAGAGAACCATGATCCATATCTTGATGTTTCTAAGCTTAAAGAGATACTTATCCCCACAAATTCAACAACTGTATTTTTACATCCCACCCCCCATACACCACTGGCCGCAATGTTTTTTTATCCTTTTGCACTACTTACCTATGAAGAGGCTGCGGCATTGTGGCTGATCATTGAATTATTTTTAATCTCCCTTGGAATGTATAAATTAGTATCTTTTCTATTTCCCGGTAGCTCTTTGTATCAGAGAATATTTTCTATCGCCGTTGTTGTCGGATCTCGCCAAGTTCAAGTGGAGTTTATACTCGCTCAACAAAACTCCATTTTATTTCTTCTCATCGTCTCTTTCTTTCTTTCGTATTGTCGTAAGCAGGACATCCTCTCAGGAATTTTTCTTGGCACAAGTTTAGCATTAAAGTTTTTTGGAATTCCCATAATACTTTTTTTACTCATATCTAAAAATTGGAAAACTCTCTTCTCTACAGCGAGCACTTTTCTATCTCTTTTTGTGCTTAGTGGGTTTTTTATTGGTTGGAAAAGTGTTTTATATTACTTTCTCCATGTTTGCCCCAAACTACCAACGATTTACAGAGGACATGTTGGAAATCAATCAATTTGGGTTATTGGACAACGGCTCTTTGGAGGACTCCATAGTCAGCCTCAATTTCCCCTTACTGCCCCCCCACTTATTGATTGGCCTAATGCAGTTATGCCAGTAACCTATCTTGTGGTTTTTGGATTTACCTTGTTTCTCCTGATCCACACAGCGAGAATGAAAGATCCGTTATTAGCGCTTTCAATCATGATCCTATTTAGCGTTTTTTTCTCTCCTATATCTTGGGTGCATGGATTCTCTTTAGGTTGGATTTCAATATTTATAGTACTTACCAAATTACAAAAACTTCCTGCACAAGGTTCTTCTCCTTTAATCGGTCTTATCTTACTTGTGTTTTTTTACTTTGGTGACCTCTTATACCATCTACTCCTTTCAGGAGCCTTATCAACTAACTTTTTTTACTCACTTATAACTATCCTGCCACTATCTGTGTGCATCTTGTTAATGTTCTACATCATGCACTTGGATAAAGAGAATAAATCTAAAGAAACGTTAGTGTTTCCCGAATACTCTCGATCGTAACATACGTTTTATTTTAATAACCTCGCCTGCCAAGGACCACGTTTGTTTTCTGCAGGAACGGTAAATTGACCCTTGAGGAGCTCTCCTTCTCGTCTTGAACTTACCAAGCTAAGCGCATACTGCTCATTTCTTAGCACCATTTCTAATCCCCGTGGATGAACAGTCCCAGTAACATCAAACTTTCCATACTGATCAATGGTCGCCGTTCCGGAGATGCTTGTCTGAATAATTTGAATTTCTAATACAAGACTTTTCTTTCCTCCGGAGGGGTCTTCAAGAGCTCCGCTATAAGTTAAATGTGGAAGTTGCGGCAAAGGAGGTTCCTCAATTGTTGGTGCTACTTCGTTACTTGAAAGGGACGGAAGGAGAGCAGATGGAGGTTTTGTTTCCTCACTTTGATTGTTAGGACGCAATTCATCATATGGTTTTTTTGCTGGGGGTAGTTCGTCACTTTTTACTTCTGGATTAAGGTCCATTCTTCGAGTAGGAATAGCGTCAATAACGTTTTGTGGGGGGAGTTGGGGAGGCATTTCGGAGGAACTCGGCAACTTCACGATCTCTATTCGCTCTTCTGTTTTATCTTTGCTTGCTTGCAATGGGGGACCAACTTTTACCTCAGCTCGATAAAAAGAAACATCTTGGCTTTTTAACACTTCGCTGTTTCGCAACAGGTCAAGCCGGTAGGTTCCTGCATTTAGCTCAGATGGAAGTAAAGACAACGTGCTTCCTATTTTTGCTTGAGTTTCATTTTCACTCGGAAGAGAGATTACTTCCGGCTTTATTTTAATAATAACTTTCTGCGTTTGAGGATCGTATACATTGAGAGCAAATTGCTCAATTAGTTCTCGTTTTAATACGGTTTGATCTATTTTTAGATCCCCTTCAATAAGCGCTATCCAACGCACATTCTTAAGCTCGCGGAATTCAAAATTTGATGCGGTTTTCGTTTCAGCACCACGAAATAAGTTTAAAGAAATAGAAAGAGTATCTGGCAGAGTTGTGGGTATGGGCTTCTCCTCTTTTTTGATATCAACAGATGAGAGAATCTCTTTTGGCAGCTCCCCTTTATCTCCAGATGCTTTTACTTCAGAAGTTTGTATCTCTTCTACGGAAGGAGGTGTGATTTGAGGAGTAACTACTTTGTCTGCTTCTTTTATCTCAGAAGTAGCTACTTCTACATTCTTCTTCTCTTCATTACTTCCTGCAAGAAGCTCCTGCTCTAATGCTTCTCGTGTTTTTCCACTAGGTTCTACAATTGAGTTCGTACCTGCCATTACAGCTTTTTTTTCTTCAGAGACAAAAGCATCTACCCCAAACATTTTTGACACCATTGATAGATCTTTTCCATAAGCAAGCTCAACAGCTTCTATCTTTTGCTTATAGATTTTTTGAAAACTTGGAACTACTCGTGGCAAAACAAGAAGGGTAGTGGCGATAATAGCCAACATTCCTCCCAGTACGGAGGCAAATGACTTTCTCTCAATTCGAGTCGTTCCTGGTGTTTGACTCTGTGTTATTGTGGATCCGCTTGAATCAGAAAGTCCAAATTCCCAAGTATCACTTGCTTTTGTGTCCTTCGTCTCGCCAAGCTCAAATTTATGCTCTTTTTTATTATGACTTGCCGCTGCTTGATAGAGCCCTGTTTTATCAATACTAAACAACCCTGTTTGAGAAACGATCTCAGGTAAATTCAATGCTAGAGTTTTTGCAAATTCATACGCTGAAGGAAATCGTTCCTCTTTTGTCTTTCCCGCAGCTTTCTTTACTAGGTCCTGGTACCACATCGGGATTTCTGAAGTTGCAAAATCGGGGATTGGTTCGTTTAAATGTTTAAACGCAAGCGCAACGGAGCTTTCTGCAACAAATGGCCGCTTCCCTACTACCAGCTCGTAGCCAATAATTCCTAACGCATAAATATCGCACCGCTCATCAACGTCTTGCCCAGTGATCTGTTCTGGTGCCATGTAATCCGGGGTGCCCAATGCTTGACCGGTTTGGGTCAGACTCGTTTGAGCGCCTAAAATTCGTGCCATTCCAAAATCAGCAAGCTTGACTTCGGCACGCTTCGTCATCATTACGTTTGCTGGCTTTAAATCACGATGAATGACCCCCTTCTCGTGCGCGTACCCAATCCCTGCTGCAATATGATAGAGAATATTTACAGCCTCTCTAAAGTGAATCGGATCAGAAACAACACCCTTCGCTCGTGCTTTTCCAGCGATCCGATCAGAGAGCGTGTATCCATCCACGTACTCCATTGAAATGTAAGGGAAGCCACTACTGGTTTTTCCAATATCATGGATGCGCACAATATTTGGGTGCGTAAGTGTTCGGGCAACAAGAACCTCATTTCGAAATCGCGCAAATACCTTCTCTTCTTGCGCTAAATGAGGATGTAATAATTTTAATGCAACAACTTCATTATTAAGCTCTTGATCGATGACCCGAAACACCATGCCTACACCACCAGCCCCAAGACGGGACTGTACCACATAACGGTCAGCAATTACCGCTCCCGGTTCAAGATGGAGCATGGTAAAGGTATCTTGCATCGCATCCATAAGAGAGAAATAGCGCTTACTTTTCAGTAAGCGCTATTTCCTTATTGACCTAATAGTTCCTTCAACAAACGTTCTCGCTCAGCGTCATCTTCAGCCGAATTTGTCGTTCCAGGATTTGCATCATTTGCTTCTGCAGATTTAGCTGCGGGAACATCAACTGTTGTTGGAGCCACATCAGTTGTCGTGTTGGTGCTCGGTGCCGTCAGTGCTTCTGTCAGCTCAGGTGCTTTCTTCTCTTGCGTGGGAGCGACAGCTTCGCTGTCTCCCTTCTCTACTGCCTCCTCTTCTTCATTCGAGGAAATAGATGGGGCGCTCTGTGAGGAGGAAGGCGGAGCTACTCTTCGGGCCATCTCCTTCGGAAATGGTTTAGAGTTAGTAACCAGCCCGTGCGGGATGCGAATAATTTGACCTAGTCGGATCGCCTCTGGACGAAGTCCGGGATTTGCATCACGAATCACTTTCCAATTTGCTGACTTCCCCGTATACCAAGCCGAAATAACCCCGAGATTTTCCCCTTGATATTTTACAACATGCTCCAAGTACGTTGGTGCAGGAGGTTGATTTGCTAATGAGCCCTGATGAGATCGCTTTGCAGGACAGGCTGAAAACGAACAAATTACAAAAACTGCGCTCAGTATAAAAATAAAACCGCTTTTGTTTCTCAATACGTTCATACCATTTATCTCCAAATACAATTCCTAACTTTTCGTAACCGTTCTCGTCTCCCGCTCTCTTCGCTGGAATGATTGCCGGATAGCGTAAACGGACACAACTTTTAATACTTCAATATTTAACCACTGCACTAACTACTATTTTCTGCCTGAAGATCGCGTTCCAATTTTGCAATCGAGCTACCAAGCACTTTTTGAACCAGCTCATGAGATTCTACCAAACTACGTTGCTTTAGTGCGGTAAGTGCGTCTTGAGAACCGATTACCCCAAGCACTTTAGCAGCAAAACCACGAACAAGGTACTCATCGTCATCAAGATGAAAAACAATAGCTTTAAAACTATCCTCCCGTGATTGATGAACCGTTGAGGACAACGCCCGCAGCGCCTCGATCCTCAGCAGATAGTCATCCTTATCTGACGCTTCAATAAGGGCCTGAGACACTACTTCCGAATCACGTTTTGCTGCTTCGCTGCTGATTGTCTTAAAAACTTCTAACACTGTTTTTCCGGAACTAAGAAGAAGCTGAGTATTTTTATTAAAAAGTGTGTTTTTTAATAAGGAAGCCAATTCCTCATCATTTTTCGCAGATATCTGCTCTGAAGATAAATTTGAAAGATCGTTTTCTGTGGAATTAAGAACTTCCTTGTAAATAATCGGGCTTTCTGTTTTTTTGTCGACTGAATTAGATTCTTCAACAGGAGAGAACTCTTGGTCGAATTGTTTAGAAAACTTCTCGCTCCCTCGTGGGAAGACTAGAAAAACTCCCCCAAGCAGAAGTAAACTAACAAGTGTAAAATACCCAAAATTCAATAAACCACGAGACCCTTTACGTTGTTCCTGCCCTAAGAAGGTTTCTTTTTTTTGCTCTGAATCACTCTGAGAAGCTGTTGGCTTAGAAATCTCTTCATTAGAGGAAGAACTCTTTAACGTATTTTCAAAAGAGTTCTTCTGGTTGTCAACGAAAGCATCAAAAGATTCTCTCCCATTTACATGACTACGATCTTTACGTTTCAAAACGTTTTCAACTGTCATTCCTTTTCGGTATCCACCAATGATCCCTCCACCATCAATCACCACACCAAAAACATCGGCCATCAAATCCACAAGCTCTAGAGCGCTTGCAAAGCGCTCCTTACGATCTTTTTCTAACCCTCGAAAGAGAATAGGTTGAAGGGCTTTTGGAAGACTGCTGTGTACTTCTTCAAAAGAAAGTGGTTCTTTATGGATAATATTACTCACCACAGTGGTAAAATCTTTTCCTGGAAAGGGACGAACACCGGTAAACAATTCATAAGCCATAACCGAAAAGGAAAAAAGATCGGTGCTTCCATCGAGCGTCTCTCCTCGAATCTGCTCTGGAGACATATAACTTGGTGTGCCGACCACCGTCCCTGCCGGAGTAAGCGAGGTGTCACTGATTTTCGCTACTCCAAAATCTAAAAGGTGCGGTCGGAAATTTCCATCAATTAAAACATTACTTGGTTTGATATCTCGATGAATGACATTTTCACCGTGAGCATAATCAAGCGCACTTGCTATCTGTGCTAAATAATGAAGAACCTCTAACGGCTCCAACGGAGAGCATTCTTGGAGAACCTCATCAAGGCCTTTTCCCTCAATAAGCTCCATAGCGATGTATGGAGAACCGTTTTCAGCTCTTCCAGCTTCAAAAATGGTGACTATGTTTGGGTGATGCAACCGTCCAGCAGAACGAGATTCTTGACGAAATCGCTTAAGAGCTTCATTTCCTTTTTCGTCATCAGCTAAGAGCACTGAACGGAGCGTTTTTAAGGCTACCAAACGCCCAACATCTGGATCTCTCGCCTTATACACGACCCCCATTGAGCCGCGACCTAAGGTAGATATAATCTCGTATTTACTTACTAAAACTTCATCCATGGAAAATCAAAGCGACATATCTCACTAAAAGTTTGTGACTTATATCACAATTTAAAACTAAGTAGTACTATCGTGGGGAAACTTAAAAATTCCACATAAGCAGTTATTTCTCGTATTCTTGATGGGTTATTTTAACAGATAGTTTCAGGAAGTTCTAAACTAGTAATAAATAACCTCTTCTAGGGTCCTTTTTGCTTT
Organism: uncultured Bdellovibrionales bacterium; assembly: GCA_964505555.1. Taxonomy (GTDB): domain Bacteria; phylum Bdellovibrionota_C; class UBA2361; order SZUA-149; family CAZDIO01; genus CAZDIO01. Next base: position 46,740 of record CAZDIO010000130.1, on the reverse strand, counting down.
CTTTTGCTCTTTAATCTTGTTTATTTCACAATGAAAAAGAGACCAAAAGAAAGGCACTGCAAGACGTTCTCTCTTGCTTATTACCCGCATGATCGAGCCCCTTAGTAAGCCAAGTTCTTGTGCCACAATAGAGCGATGAGTCTCCTCCTGATTCTTAACTTTCTGGTTCGCGTTAAAATCAGCCTTATCCATAATACCTCTGATTAAAACCCTCTCACTTTATTAAGAAAAGAGTATCACGTTCAATTCTCTTGGTTCAATCTTTTTTTGTCAGATATTATTCTTTCAAACCAAATTCCGAGAGTGCTGAAAACCAACTTCCGAAGTACGTAGGCACCACAAGTGCCGTACTGATTAGAAATATCAAGCTAATTGCAAGCGACATGGCGCTAAAAACCTTAGGTTGAAGAATGAAACAATTAAGGGAAACAAGAGGAGAAAGTAGTCGCTCTCTTCTCCTAAAAACGTTTTGACTGCCTTGATTGCTCTCGCTATTATTAGGATTTAATGAAGATGTCTCTCCTTCGTGGGAATACAAACCAGAATTTTCTGGAGAAAATTCCTGGTTTTCCTTACTGAGTTCATTTTCTAAAAACTGGCGAACCTCTTCTATCCCTTCATCTTGAGTATCATCAATATCGGCAAGATAATGTGCTGCCTGATCGATCATTGAAGCATTTGAAGTAGTTTTAATCTTTGAAACTGAATCTTCATATCGAATACATTTTTTTTCATAAAGAGAGAGGAGTCCTTGACGCAACTCATACTCTGTAAGGATTGTTTTTTTTCGAATATCATCTAGACAACTGTGAATATCAGAAACAGCCTGAAAAGTTTCCTCTTCTAGGCTCGACAATTGACCATGAATAGAAGTATCTACAACAAGCACTTTCTCATCCTGAAACGCCCCTTGAAAACGTTTCTCTTCTGTATCGAGTTCCACCATATCAAGAAGTAATTGCCCCGCAGAAATGCTTATTCCAAAAACAGGATCCGCATGGACAATCTTTGGTATAAACTCAAATGTTCCCGCTCCAATCGTGCGCAAGGAGTAGAGGTGATTCATCTCGATACTGTGTTTGGCTCGAACAAAGTGCTGATGAGAAAGGTATTCTTTTTTGACTGTGGCATCATAGAGTTCTGCTATTGTCTGGACTGTTTCACCAATTACTTCAGCTACCATTTCAGAAAGCGCCCTGAGATGAACAAATTTTTCAAGAAGGGTATGAACTTTATTTTCACCCGATCGCTCTACATCAACTACTTTACCATTATGAAAAGCAATAATATAAACCTCCTCTCCTGAGGCAATCGTGAGCACTCCTTGACGCCTTTTTTGAGAAAGTGTCCGAAAGGTAGCAGTAAGCTCATCTCGTGAGGCAGTTCCAGAGTACATATTATCCCTCACCAAAGATTTTCTGGTTTAGTCCTTGATCGCTCCAAGAGATACATGCCGTGATAATAATCATTAACCCCGCAATGAAGAGAGCGATCATTTGCGTAGGATTTGCATAGGGGAAAATCTGTAAAACATGTACTGGTCGTTCTAGGGCAAAAATGAGTAATGAAGAGATGATCGTCAACAGCAAAAACCCGGTTCCAGGCTTTCCTCCACTGAGATACCTTCCCGCAGGGAGAACGATCCAGATCTTTGAACTTTCCTGATTATGTATCAGCACGGGTTTTTTTCTAACCCAATAAATTAAACCCCAGAGAAAAACAATTCCTCCTAAGATCAAGAGCACCTGAATACTCCCTCCTCGCAACAACACTCCAGGAAGCAACTTTGATGCAGGAAATCCCACTGATGCTATCGGATGTAAATATGCTCGATAGTGAGCCATTAACGGTGCTGGAGGAAATGCGATTCTCCGGTAGGGAGAACTATTTGAAATTTGAATTGATTGAAAATAGCTAACCTGCTTTTCGTCCGCATCAACAGCCTGAGTGTAGTATTTGCGATGACTTACAGTATCAAGAAGTAACATCTCTGTTTGTGCAAGGTCATAAAGGAGCGTAAATCCAGAACCTCCTAGGATCTCAGCTTCATGAAATAAAGACTTTGCAGACGAATAATTGCTTTGCAAATAGGCAATAGCTCCAAGGCCAATATAACTTGCTTTTACAAATTCCTTCTCTCCACTGCTTTGCGAAAGTTCAAGAGTTTTTTGAAATAATTTAGCACCTTCAGTTAGATTTCCTTCATGAACAAGTACCCTCCCTAAAAGAAAATAATACAGAGGTTCTTCGCTCCCATTTGAAATAGCTAGGCGTAAGTCCTCTTTTGCATGAGGTTCAAATGCTCCTGTGCTAATTCTTTCCAAGGATTTTGTAAAATCTGTGTTCAGGTGAGAATGAACTCTTTCCTTAATCGGAGTCATTGCACCCCACAACAACGTAATGATTCCTGCATGAAGCGCAAGTGCCCGACAAGAGGAGCGATAACGACTTAAAAACAGAGACCACCCACAAATGGCTCCAAGAATGCCGAAATACAGCGATCCAAAAAGCCATGCTACGCTTATTATGGGCAGCAATAACCCTCGATATCTTCGAGGCAATCTTTCTCGAAGAGAATTTAATATACCTTCTTGGTGAGAGACAAGCTGAACTACACATACAAAAAGAAGTGAAATAGTTGCCCCGATCAGTGTTATCCAAACGACGTTTACTGCAATGGGAATAACTACGCTCGGAGCGCTTACTATCAACGAGATTGCCGAGAGAAAGTACGAAGAGGCACGCTTCAATCCTACAAGTTTATAAAAACACGATGCCGCTAAGAGGGTGTGGACATCACTCGGAGAAAGAAGCACTGCTTGACGTACTAAGTAGGCAGCCTTTTCAGCGTTTTTCTCGGCAAACACACTGTTTGCATTCTCAAGTAACTTATGAGAGTAGGCTGGTAGATTTTGATATCCTTGATCCAATGAGGCGTGGCGCAAAAGATCAATCTCTTCTGAAGCGGCGCTATAATCATTTGCATTAATATGTTTTAGGATTTGAAGGTAGGAGTTATCGAAATTCTCCTCAGCCGAACAGTTCGGAAGAATTAATAAACAACAAAGAATCCAAACAGAAAAAACCTTCATACTTCCTATAAGTATGTAACCAGGTGGCTACCTTCCGACCAATGGCTCGTTGACTCACTGGTTGTATCGTATTGATATATCTCAACCTACATAATCGACCGTGCAAATATTAAACCAAATGGTGTTTTTTATAGGAAAAACAATTCTCAACAATTACAAGTACTTATTTTCACAGGTTAAAACTCTTTCTTTCCTAATAGAGACTATTGTTTCACTTACTATGAACAATCTTCAGTCATCGCGAGTGACCTTTGCCAAAACCGGTTCTTATCCACAGCTCTGTGCCTCTGTCGTTCTATAAATCTTCTTTCAGACCTTTAACTTAATGGCCGTAACCCGGAACCAACTTCTGTATTTTATTCAGGACAAATCGGTTTTGAATTATTGTCCCGTGGAACCAAAGCCTCCGCTGCCGCGCTGGGTATCGCCAAGTTCTTCTAACGAAAAGGCTTCGATGCATTCACAGTGGGCAGCGTACTGAAGAATTACGCATTGAGCAATTCTTTCTCCACTTTTAAACACCAGCTCGTTGTCTCCTAGATTACACATCAAGACCTTCACCTCACCCCGGTACCCGGCATCAATAACTCCGGCAAGAGTTGTTCCTCCCCGGCTTGCTACGCTGCTTCGATCTTTTACAAAGCCAACAGTTTTTTCTGGAAGTGCAATATGAAGTCCCGTTGATATCAACATCAGTTGTTTTGGTAGAATTCTAACTTCATGAAGGCAGGAGATATCAAAACCGGCATCAAGTTCCCGTGGTGGACGAAATACGATGCCGGCCTTTTTTGCTTCTTCGTTTAGAAAAAAACGAAAGCTATTATTCATTTTCCTGACTGCTAGTTTTGTGAAGTAGCTTCTTTTGAACTTAAACGGATACGACCTTGGCGATCAATGTCAAGCACACGAACAACGATCTCATCACCTTCTTTCACCACATCAGAAACGCGGTGAACTGGAGTGTGTGAAAGTTGTGAGATATGCACAAGACCCTCTGTTCCAGGAAGAATCTCCACAAATGCCCCAAAATCCATAATCTTCTTTACAACGCCGGAATAGACCTTTCCAATTTCGGCCTCTTCCGTAAGTCCCATGATAATGTCTCTTGCACGCTTACTTGATTCTCCATCGGCACTAAAAATACTTACTGTGCCATCGTCTGAAATATCAATTTTTACCCCAGTGCTTTCCGTAATGGAGCGAATCATCTTCCCTCCAGGTCCAATGACATCTTTGATTCGATCGGGGTTGATCTTCATGGTTTCTATTGAAGGTGCATACGGACTCATTTTTTCTCGTGGTTTATTAAGACACTCTGCCATCTTACTTAAGATAAAGAGCCTTGCGTCTTTTGCGTCCCCAAGAGCTGTTTCCATGGTCTGACGAGAAAGACCAGTGCACTTGATATCCATCTGGAGTGCGGTTATCCCATCTTTTGTTCCACAAACTTTAAAATCCATATCTCCAAGATGATCTTCATCTCCTAAAATGTCCGTAAGTACCGCGACTTTCTCCTCTTCCTTCACGAGACCCATCGCAATACCTGCAACCATCTCCTGAATTGGAACCCCGGCATCCATCAATGACAACGTTCCGCCACACACGGAAGCCATGGAACTTGAACCATTTGAAGCCATAATATCAGAAACGATCCTGATGACATATGGAAAGTCCTTATTGGGAGGGAGCACTGAGCGCAAAGCACGCTCAGCTAACGCACCGTGTCCAATCTCTCTTCTTCCAGTTCCACGAATGCCTTTTGCTTCACCAGTAGAAAATGGTGGAAAATTGTAATGCAGCATGAAAAACTTCTCGGAACTGTCTGTTACTGAATCGATTCGCTGTGCATCTGAAGTGCTTCCTAACGTTGTGGTCACAAGTGCCTGCGTTTCTCCACGTGTAAAAAGAGACGAGCCATGTGCTCGAGGAATTATTGCAACCTCTGATTCTATGTCTCGAATATCTTTTAGCCCTCGGCCATCAATTCTTCGTTTCTCATCAACAATCCGTCTTCTTACAATCTCTGCAGAGAGATTTTCAATACAATGAGATATCTCTTTTTCTTGCTCCGGAAAATCTTTCAAAAGCGTTTCTTGTGTCTCTGTCTGAATTGCCGAAAGTAAACTTCTTCTCTCAGCCTTTCCTGCAGTACGTAATGCCTCACTGAGGCGAGAATGGGCAAGTTCCCTGACTCGTTTAACAAGCGTTTCATCAATTGTTTTTGGAACAAACGTCTGCTTGACCTTTCCGACTTTTGTGCGGAGTTGATCCTGCATATCAAGAAGTGGTTTTAAATTCTCATGCCCAAAGTAGAGCGCATCTAACACATCCTTTTCAGGAGCAAATTTCGAACCTCCTTCAACCATGACAATGGATTCGCGAGTTCCAGAAACCACAAAATCCATATCAGAGTGTTCAGCGTCCGCTCGACTTGGATTAATCACCAACTTCCCCTTAACTCGCCCCACTCGAACTGAAGCCACCGGTCCTAGAAATGGAATCTCTGAAATCGTTAGTGCCGCGGAAGCTCCTAAGAGTGCCAACCCACCTGGCTGATTTACCCCATCAACCGACAAAACGGTGCAGATGAGTTGAACTTCATCCATGTATCCTTCTGGGAACAATGGACGAATTGGTCTATCAATCAACCGACAAGTTAAAATCTCCTGTTCCGCAGGACGACCTTCCCTTTTAAAGAATCCTCCTGGAATCTTTCCTGCTGCATAAAATTTCTCCTGATATTCGACTGTCAGCGGAAAGAAATCTTGCCCCTCTCTGGGATCTGCTCGGCACACAGTAACAAGCACTAAGGTCTCTCCCTGCTTGGCAAGCACAGCGCCACTGGCAAGCTGAGCAACCCAACCAGTTTCTAGTGTGATTTTGTCTCCATGATATGGAGTTTCAACGATAACTCGAGAACTTTTGCTTCTTTGAGATGTCATACTTTTTTCTTCTTTTGGTTAATTAAGAACAATACTTTACAATAAGAATGTTTAGGAAAGTTAATGAATGGTTGTTTTTGCAACTATGAAAACTATGTTTACTTTCGCAAACCAAGTTTTTCAATAATGTTACGATACCGAGTAATATCTGTATCGCGCAGATAGTTGAGTAATCGCTTTCTGCGTCCAACGAGTTTCATCAACCCCCGTCGAGAGTGGTAATCGTTTTCATGCTGCGAAAAATGACCTTGAAGATCATTTAATCGTGCAGTGATGAGAGCAACCTGAACCTCGGGCGAACCAGAATCGGTTCCATGTAACCCGTGGGCCTTTACGACCGTTGCTTTGTCTTCTGTAGTAAATGCCATTTTTACAAAATCTCCGTCTTATTTTCCGATGTCATAAAGACCTGAAGATAAGTAATTTTTATAAAACTTCTACATCTGGAAGAATGAGAAGAGTATAAATCACCTATATTCAGGCATTTATGACAAAACAATTTATGCACCAGTGCTCAAACCAGGTAAAATTTCCTCATCTGGCCAGGCCACAAGTTGCAGAGAAATTACCTCTTTTTATGAAAGAAATCAAGGCAAAGAACCTCCTCCGATGAGCCTTCAAAGCACACACCGTATCCTCAATTCCCCTTCAAATTGCTCCAAAAGCCCATTTAGTTTTCCACATTCATCAAAAACCGCGACAAAAGAGTCCCCTTGGTAACTCTCCTTATATTTTGTAAGAAACCCCTGATTACCGTTTCGAAACAAGCCGCACTCACTATTGTTGAGATTTAATCGAGAAAAGCCTTTTACAAGATCATCAACTGGAACGATCGCCTCCTCGATTGAACGAGTATCCTGCAACTGCTGAACCTTTCGAGCATTCTCTATACTCAATGGCCCGATCGTTGTTCTTCGTATACTTTCAATACAACCAAAAGTCCCTAGATACTTTCCGATATCCCGAGCAAGTGAGCGAATATACGTACCTTGAGAAACCCGCGCATAGTAAGAGAGCCTTGTTGGTTCCAAAAAATGAAAAGAAAGTTCATCAATAGTGATTTCTCGAGGAGAAAGGTTGAGAGTCTCTCCAGCACGTGCTCTTTGGTATGCTCTTTTTCCACTGACTTTAATCGCGGAATAATCTGGTGGCACTTGGTGAGAAGTTCCTATAAATTTTGAAACCAACTCTGAAGAAACACTCCCTAAATCACCTCGTGCAAACCTCAACTCCTCATCTCTTTCAAGAACAACTCCTGTAATATCGTCGGTATCTGTGGAGATTCCAAGCCGAATCACCCCTTCATAATCTTTCATTCCTAAAAAAATGAGATCTTGTAATCGTTTTCCATGCCCACAGAGAAGCACTAAAAGACCGGTCGCCAAAGGATCAAGCGTTCCTCCGTGTCCGATATCTCTCACTCCAAAGCGTCGCTGTACGGCATTGACGACCGCTCTTGAAGTTACCCCACTTTCTTTATCAATGAGGATTGCACCAGAAATCATCGTTAGGTCATTGTATTCAGGGCTTCTTCGATCTTAGGCAAGAGCTTGGATTCTACCTCCAAGAGTGTTCCACACATTTTGCAACCTGAAGCTGCCGCATGCCCACCTCCTCCAAACAAAGCAGCAATCTTGTTCACATCCAGGCGATCATCTTTCGAGCGAAGGCTCACTTTCCAGCCATCATCAAGCTCTCGTATAAACACAGCGGCAATCGTTCCTTCGATTGCACGTGCTTCATCAATTATCCCTTCCGTATCCTCCGCTTGAGCTCCACATTGAACAAGCATCGCTTTTGTCACAACAACAAGGGAGATCTTTCCTTCTTTTAAGAAACGAATGCCAGAAAGAGCTAACGTACGTAATTGCAAAACTCGTCGTGGAAGAGAAAAATAGAGAAGATTTGCCAGATCCTGTGGCTTTACTCCAAAAGACAGAAGCGCGGAGGCACAGTCAAATGCCCGCTGTGAGGTATTTGAAAAACGAAACGATCCGGTATCATCACTAAGACCAGCAAATAAAAGCTCCGCAATTTGCTTAGTAATCTTTACCGGGAGTTCTCGTAAGAGAAGATACACTATCTCTGCAGAAGCTGCCGCCGAAGTGTCAAGATAGCAAATTTTTCCAAACCGTTCGTTGGAGATATGGTGATCAATATTAATAATCTCTCCCGCAAAAGAAAAGAGTTCTTCATAATCATCCCCGACTCGTTTTGCCGCCGCCGTATCAACAACGATTAACGTTGGAAATGTTTTTTTAGGAACTTCATGAAAAACATTAACGCCTTGCAATAATGGAAGCAGCCGATCCGGTATCCGATCTTTTAGATATACTGAAGAATCAATCCCACATTGAGCAAGCCCAAGAGCTAACCCCGAACTTGAACCGATCGCATCTGGATCTGGGGCGATGTGTGTTGTTATCACCACCTGTTTTTTCGTTTGAAGTTCCTCTGCAAGAGCTTTTAGTGTAATCATTCTTTTACCTGATCTAAGAGCCGGTCGATGTGAAATCCATGGGCGATGGATTGGTCATATTCAAAATGAAGATCTGGAGTGTATCGAAGTCGCAACTCTTTTCCTAGCTTGCTTTTTAAAAGTCTCGTAGCTCCTCTTAGGGCTCGTTCTACCTGCTTGACTCGTTCTTCACTTGCAAAGTTACCATGAGAGTTCCCAGAAGATTTTATTTGTCTTTTGACTTCAAAAGGATCTCCTTGCCATGCAGCAAGAAGATCTTCTCCTGGAATTGTCCAAAAAAGTTTCGCTACTTTCAAATCCGGACTAATGTTGACGCCGGTGAGGGTAACGAGTTTCAGTCGTGGATCTGCCAAGAGATGTATTTCGTTTGCGAGAAAGGAGAGAATCTCATCTCCCACTCGATCTTTTCGGAAACTTGGCATAGGAACTGAATTTACTGCTGAACTTCCTCTAGTTTGAAAAACTCCAATGTGTCGCCTTCTCGAATATCATTATAGCCTTCCAATCCAATACCGCACTCATATCCTGTAGCCACTTCTCTTACGTCATCTTTAAAGCGACGAAGACTGGCGATTTTCCCCTCAAAGATAACCACGTCATCACGAATAAGTCGCGCCTGGGCTCCTCGTTGTACAATTCCATCAACGACATAAGAACCAGCGACCGTTCCCAATTTTGGAACTTTAAAGGTTTGTCTCACCTCCACACGTCCAATCGTCTTTTCACGAAATACAGGATCAAGAAGACCGGTCATTGCTTTTTGGACTTCATCAATGAGTTCATAGATCACGCGAGAATAGCGAACATCAATCTGCTCACTTTCAATTAATGCCGTAGCACGCACATTGGCTCGCACATTAAAGGCAACAATTACCGCACGTGATGCTATCGCAAGCTGCACATCATTTTCAGAAATACCGCCCACTGCTTGGTGAACAACTTTGACCTTAACTTTTTCATTAGAAAGATTAACGAGCGCCTGACTTATCGCTTCAACTGAGCCTTGCACATCCGCTTTAACGATAATTGGCAATTCTTTAACATCGCCACTTGCCACCATTTCAGAAAAACTTTCCAACGTTAACGCAGTGCCTTGACCAGTTTTTCGCTTTGCCGCAAGCTCTTTCATTCTTTGACGGAGTGCTCGATGTTCTGACACTCGTCTTGCTTCCGCTTCTGATTCAAGTACAAGAAAATCATCTCCCGCTCTGGGGGTCGTTGAAGCGCCAAGCACTTCAGCCGGCATTCCTGGTCCGATGCTCTCGAGGTTCTGACCATCATGAGAAATTAACGCACGCACCTTCCCTGTTACCGCCCCGCTTAAGAAAACATCTCCCTTTTTCAGAGTTCCACTAGCAACAAGGACAGTCATCACGGGCCCACGACCACGGTCAATTTTAGATTCGATCACGGTACCCATCGCTAAACGATTGGGATTTGCACGGAGCTCTAAAACTTCTGCTTGCAAGTAGAGACTTTCAAGTAATGCATCAATACCTTCTTTCGTGTGCGCTGAGACACGACAAAAAATGGTAGTGCCACCCCAGTCTTCAGGAATCAGTCCGTGTTCTGCAAGTTGTGATATCACCCGATCAATATTGGCCCCCGGTTTGTCAATTTTATTTACCGCAACAATAATTGGAACGTTTGCTGCTCGAGCGTGATTAATCGCTTCTACCGTTTGGGGCATCACGCCATCATCTGCAGCAACCACGAGCACAACGATATCGGTTACCTTAACTCCACGGCCGCGCATCTCTGTAAATGCTTCATGACCTGGTGTATCGAGAAAGGTTACTGAGCCTCCAGCCGTTGGTACTGGAACGTTATAAGCTCCGATGTGCTGAGTGATCCCACCGGCTTCGCCTGTCGTTACGGAGGTTTTTCTTATTGCATCAAGAAGAGAGGTTTTTCCATGATCGACATGCCCCATAACGGTGACAACAGGAGGACGTAAAATAAGTTCTGCTGGATTCTCCTCAACGTTTAGAGTTGCTAAAAACTCTATCTCGTCATGTCCTGTATTGGTAGTTGTAAACCCAAACTCTTGTGCAACAATAGTTGCCGTATCAAAATCAATGATATCGTTAATACGCGCCATAACGCCAAGATTAAATAGATGGGTCATAACGTCGCCTACTTTTTGACCCATCAGGCGCGCAAATTCTCCAACAGAAACTTCATTGTCTATTTTGAGAACAAGCTTTGATGCTTTTGTCTGTCCAACTACCTGTTCATCTGGCTTACTTTGAAGATCTTTACTTTTCTTACCCTTCCGATCTTTCTTATGGCGCCAGTAATCACTACTTCCCGTGTAATCAACGAGTTCATCTTTTTTTAATACCTGTTTCTTTCTCTTTAGTCGTCGTGGTGTTTCATCGACAAAATCACTTAAGGTTGCGTCTCCATTGAGCCCTTCTCCTCGTTGCTTTTTTTGACCACGTGAACTCTTTCCTGGACCTCTACTTTCAGTTGGGTCAAGAGCGACAAATTCCTTTGTCGAGGAAGCCTCTCTTTTTGCGACTACTGGTTTTTGAGGAAGGCTAATTTTACCAAGAATTTTTGGGGCACGAATATCGTGTCGCAAACGCATTTTATCAAGAGAAACATTTTCAAATCCCTCACTGCTTGTATCCCCTAACTCTGGAGATAGCTCGAGTGCTGCACCGCTCTCCTCAACAACTTGAAGCCCTTCTTCACTTCTTGGCTCCGATCGCTGTTCAAACTCCTCTTCCTCACTTTGAGGCTCTAAAACGGCAGTGTCAGCTTGAGAATCAAATTGCTCAGCTTCCTCCGGAACCGCTGCAATCTCGGCTTTCTTTTTTGCAAACAGTGCATCTGCTTCTCGTAAAGCACGTTGACGAGAGTCCTTTTCAAATCCTGGCTCCTGAGAATCTTCACGAAAGACAACAGACTTTCTTGGAACTTCAGCGAGATCTATCTTCGGTGCTGCTGCTTCGGCTTGAGTCTCTTCCTCCCCATCGGAATCTTTTTTCCGTCTACGAATAACGTTTCCGAGTCGTTGCTCTGTTCCTACCCCACCTTGCATTTCGATCTCTCGAACCGAGCCCTTCTTTCCGCTTACGGCCTGACGAATTACCGAGCGACGAATGCGATTCGCCTCCTCATCCGTAAGTGAATTGGAATGAGATTTTTTGCCGGATATTCCCAAATCGACGCAAAGATTTATTACCTCCTTATTTTCAAGGCCAAGCTCTTTCGCCAATTCATACACTCGCATCATAGTACTGTTATAATCTTATTTTTCGTTTTCCATTTCGCTCTTCCTTTTCTTCCCGAAGAGCAGCAAGGCAGTTTTTCAAATCCCGATATCGTTTTTCAAAGTCTTTTTTCTTTTGAACTTTCTCTAAACGACTAGATTGTTCAAGTGTTTTTTGAAGCAACTCTTGGATCTCAAATCTTTTTCCAGTAACAGTAAGCGGTCTCCTTTCCTGAGGTTCGCTTTTTCTTCCATTTTTTATACTAAGATTCTGCACTTGAGTATCTCGCTGTAAGCGCCGTTTAACGCTACACCGCGTTAATGAAAGAAGCAATCTCTTCTCAAGCGCGACATCTCCAAGACATCGCACATCAAAATGACAATATGCTCCCCGACCTACACCAATCATATCAAGTACAATTTCCCGAGGAGCACTGTTATCAGCACTTAGCACAAACCTCAGTAACAACTCCTTATCCGTCGCTTTTCTACAAACTACGCAGGTTCGCTCCATTTTACCGGTCAAACAAACGTTTTCCGTCTTCCTTTGGACTCTGATATCTCAAAAAGCTTTCTGTTGCTTGACAGACCTTTTGTGCACTTTCCAAAGCAAGACCTGTCGCTTGGCTCAGATCTTCAGGCGAAACAGAAGCAAGACTTTGAATAGTCACAAAACCTCCTTTTATTAATTCGCCACGCAATTCATCAGCAAGCACCAATTGATCAATATCCGTAACAAGTTCTCCTGGAGCCTCTTCAGTCTCATTTTCATCCTTCATGTTTTCAAGCAGCTCACTTGCGCCTGCATGAATAACGGCTGCCTTCTCTGGATCAAGACCTTCAATAGAAGAAAGTTCTTCCATACTCACTTCAGCAACTTCCTTCACTGACCGATATCCTTGCTGATACAAAAGCTCAGACTCACCAAATCCAATCCCTGGAATTGATTCAAGAGCTTTTCGTGCACGTTTTGATTCTTCCTCGGCAACTGACTCACTGCGTACATCAATTCTCCAACCAGTGAGCTTCGATGCGAGTTTTACGTTTTGACCTTGACGCCCTATCGCTAAAGAAAGTTGATCATCGGAAACAACAACTTCCATAGCATGTTCATCTTCATCAACAATCACCCGCACAACATCCGCAGGTGAGAGCGCTCGAGCAACAAAACTTGGCGCATCGGGAGTCCACGTTACGATATCAATCCTTTCGCCACGCAACTCAGAGACAACAGCTTGAACCCGTGAACCTTTGATACCCACACACGCTCCTACCGGATCGACACTAGGATCGCTTGAATACACAGCAATTTTTGCACGCTCTCCTGGCTCTCGTGCGACAGATTTAATTTCTACAATGCCTTCAGCGATCTCTGGGACCTCCACTTCAAAAAGTTTTCGCATAAATTCAGGATGACTTCGAGTAAGAATTACTTGAGGTCCACGACTTGCTGGATCGATATCAAGGATCATCGCTCGAATCCGATCGCTTTGGCGATATCGCTCCCGTTGAATCTGCTCTCGTTGAGGAACGATGGCATCAGTTCTTCCCAGATTTACAACAATATTCCCACGCTCAAAACGTTGAACAATACCGTTAACGATCTCACCTTTTCGGTCTCGATATTCGCTATAAATAATATCTCGCTCAGCATCTCTGAGCTTTTGAATAATCACCTGCTTCGCAGTTTGTGCGGCGATTCTTCCCATTAACTCGGAATCAATTTTTCGTCCTAATTCGTCACCCACTTCACAATCCGGATCAAAACTCTTCCGAGCCTCTTCTTTCGTCATTTGTGTTGCAGAATCAGTTACCTCATCTACAACGGTACGAAACTCAAGCACTTCAATCTCACTAATATCTTCATTAAACTTCGCTTCGAGATTTAGATTATGGCCAAAATGCTTCTTTGCAGCGCTAAGCACCGCAGACTCCAAGGCGCTAATCAACGTTTTTTTGTCGATTCCTTTATCTCGCCCCACCTGGTTTATTACTTGATCCAAATCAAACCGCATATCAGCCTTCCTTCTTTCTCTCTTAAGCTACTAAAACTTAAAGTCCACTCTTGCTTCTTTAATATTTTTAAACATAAAGAGATGTGCTCTCTTTGATTGTTCTTCCTCAATTGCAATCGCCCCATCATCTACCTGCAAAAGGTTACCAACAACTACGTGAGAAACTCCTTCTCCCCCTTGGTCACTTTCACCTTTCACTTTTACCCGTTCTCCCAACGCACCAGCAAACTGTTCTACTGTTCGTAAGCGGCGATTAATTCCTGGAGATGACACTTCAATCTCTGGCTCAGAGGAAAGCCCTAAAGACTCCCCTTCCACAGAAAAAAAGATCATCAATCTTCGACAAAGCCTTGAACAATCCTCGCTCGTAACACCTTCTTTTGCAGATTCCCCTGCTTTTTGCTTTTCTATAAAAACTCGAAGTTGTCCTGCTAAAGGTCGCTCTACATCATACAAAACAAGACCTTCATCCTCTGTAATTTCTGACAATGTTTTCCAAAGCGGATCCTCTTTGGATAAAAAACTATAACTTTTTTGCATAACGATTACTTTCTTATCTTCAATCGCAACTCTCCCACTATGAGCAACTACACTGCGAACACAGCAGCATATGCAGCGGCCCTAAAACCAACAACACCGATACGCTAGTGCTGAAGACGAAAAGAGGTAAAACACGCCGCCTTCATCATCCTAAGAAGGGTTCTTAAGAGACGGTATCTTAAGAAACTGCATCTACATCAGAAACAGCATCTTAAGAGGGCCGAAAAACTTAGATCGGAGTTGACGCAAGTGGGATAATGTCTTGCCCGACCTGACCTGGACAGAGAAAATATAACACCGATCATTAAAACATTCAAGATTAGAGATATCTGCCTAAATCGAAGGAAATAAGCTATCCTGGCTATCTGCTTTCAGCTCTTTTTCTCGATAAACTCAATAGAGAGAACTTCATAACCCTTCTCTCCTCCAGGCAGCTTCACTTGAACCAGATCATCTACCTTTTTCCCGATCAATGCACGAGCGATCGGAGATTCATAAGAGATTAATCCATTTTTGGCATCGGCCTCATCAGCACCAACGATCATGAACGTTTTTTCTTCATCACTATCCGCATCCCGAACCTTTACCGTTGCTCCAAAGAGCACCCGATCGCCATGTAACGTTGAGATATCTATCACTTGAGCCGTGGCGAGCTTTGACTCAATATCACGAACTCGAGCTTCCATTAAGCCCTGTTCCTGTTTTGCGGCATCGTATTCTGCATTTTCTGAAAGATCTCCATGCGCACGAGCAATCTCAATTGCTTTTGATATTCTCGGTCTTTCTATCGTTTTTAATCTTTGCAGTTCTTCAACGAGGCGTTTATGACCACCCACTGTCATTGGAGTTTTCATACTCATCTATTCTCTTCCTCCTTACCTTCCTTCCTGCATTGAAAGATGTTCCTGTAACGAACGAACAAGAACTCCCTGACCAGCAATAAGTTGCTCAATGCCGTTTACAGCAGCTTCCGCTGCTGCACTGGTAGTAAAGAGCGCTAAATTAAGTTCCGTAGCAGTACTACGAATAGATCGTGAGTCCAGATGAGGTCCGGTACCTTCCGGGGTGTTGATTACAATTTGAATTTTGCCATTGATTAAATCATCCACGACGTGAGGAGAGCCTTCCCGTACCTTGTTAATAGTTTTTACCGGTAATCCTTCATTGTTTAAAAACCTTGCTGTTCCTACAGTCCCAATGAGTGAAAAACCGAAAGAATGTAACTTCTTTGCAAGAGGTAAAATCCGCTCTTTGTCTCCATCACGAATGCTCATAAAAACAACCCCTGAAGTTGGAAGCTTCGTCCCTGCACCTTCTTGAGCCTTAGAGAATGCTCCTCCAACATTGAGATCAATTCCCATCACCTCTCCTGTGGAGCGCATTTCTGGTCCAAGTACGGTATCAATTCCTCGAAACTTCACAAAAGGAAATACTGATTTTTTCACAGCTACGTAGGGGATTTTAGAGATAGCTTTTTGATAGTCACCAAAAAGAGCGATACGACCAAATGTTTGCTGCTGCTCAATACTTGCTAGGGAGTGACCCGCCATTACCAACGCAGCTACTTTTGCCCACGGAACTCCTGTTACCTTGGAAACAAAAGGGACTGAACGACTCGCGCGAGGGTTTACCTCTAACACATACAATTCTTTTCCATGGCAAAGCGCGTACTGAATGTTCATTAACCCTCGGACCTTACACCGTTTGGCAAGCTTGCGAGTGGCCTCTTCAATCTCTTTAAGCACTTCTTGAGAGAGAGTTTGCGAAGGGAGCATAAACGAGCTGTCTCCAGAATGGATTCCTGCAGGCTCAACATGTTCCATAATGCCGCAGACAAGCACCTCCTCCCCATCACAGACAGCATCAACATCTACTTCGATCGCACTATCGAGAAAGCGATCAAGGAGCACTGGTCGGTCAAATGAAACGTTAACACTTTTTGAGATATAATTAGAAAGTTCTTCCTGATTCGAAACAAGAACCATCGCTCGCCCTCCAAGAACAAACGATGGTCGCACGAGGAGCGGAAAGCCTATCTTTTCAGCAACTTTCGTCGCCTCTTCAGCAGTTCTCACGGTACCATTGGCCGCTTGTTTTAAATGAAGAGCTGAAAGTACTGCACTAAATTTTTCCCGATCCTCCGTCTCATCGATCGAATCCGGAGAGGTTCCAATGATTGGCACTCCTTCAGCCTGGAGTGCGTTTGCCAAACGAAGAGGGGTTTGACCACCGTATTGAACAATTACCCCCCGCGGCTTTTCTCTCCATACAATTTCAAGAACATCTTCAAGGGTAAGCGGTTCAAAATATAACCGATCCGAAGTGTCATAGTCTGTCGAGACCGTTTCTGGATTGCAATTGACCATAATCGCTTCAATCCCAGCGTTTCGAAGAGCAAGCGCTGCATGAACACAGCAATAATCAAACTCTAATCCCTGCCCAATTCGGTTCGGTCCGCCACCAAGAATCACAATCTTTTCCCGACCTGAAGGCATCGCATCAGAAGTTTCTTCATAGGTGGAGTAAAGATATGGGGTGTCTGAAGAGAACTCAGCAGCACAGGTATCTACCGTTTTAAAGGCAGGAATAACACCAAACTCATGCCTACGTTTTCTTACGGTGGATTCTTCAACCTTACAGAGTGAAGCAATTCTTGCATCACTTGATCCTAATGACTTTGCTAAACGAAGAAGCTTTTCATCAACAGCAGAAAAATCCTTTTCTTTAAGACTATTTTCTACTGAGACGATCTTTTTCATCTCCCTTGTGAACCAACAGTCGTATCCAGAAATTGCTTGAATTTCCTCTTCTGATATCCCCAACGAAAGTGCTCGTCCAATCCAGTAGATACGCGAGGGGCTTAATCGTTTTATCTCTTCAAGAACACGTGTTTTTGAGCTCTCTTTTTCTTCTGGTCCACCAAGAAACCCTGTTCGTCCGCTCTCTAGAGAGCGGCATGCTTTTTGGAGCGCTTCAGGAAACGTTCTTCCAATCGCCATTGCCTCACCTACAGATTTCATCTGCGTGCCCAATGTATCATCGGCACCTTCGAATTTTTCAAAATCAAAGCGAGGGATTTTTATAACTACGTAATCAATACTCGGCTCAAAAGAAGCTGGGGTCTTTTTTGTAATATCATTAGGAAGCTCATCAAGGGTGTACCCTATTGCTAACTTTGCAGCGATTTTTGCAATAGGAAAGCCTGTTGCTTTTGAAGCGAGTGCAGAACTGCGAGACACTCGAGGATTCATTTCAATGACAATTTGTCTCCCTGTTTTTGGACATAAGGCAAACTGTACATTCGATCCTCCCGTATCTACTCCAATTTCATTAAGCAGACGAAGTGAGGCATTTCTTAGCTGTTGATACTCTTTATCAGTAAGTGTTTGGATCGGCGCAACCGTGATTGAATCTCCCGTATGCACCCCCATCGGATCGAGATTTTCTATCCCGCATATAACCACCCCATTATCTGCATGGTCACGCATGACCTCAAGCTCTATCTCCTTCCAACCCAACAGCGACTCCTCTAAGAGGAGTTCATGATTTGGACTTGATTCAAATCCCCAACGAAGTTTATCTGCGCACTCCGTTTGAGAATAGACGATCGATCCACCACTTCCTCCAAGGGTCCGCGAGGGGCGAATCACAAAGGGAAAACCGAGTTTTGCTATAGCTTCTTCAGCTTGAGTAAAGGTTGTAACAAGATAGCTCCGCGCACTGTGAAGTCCGCATCGAGCGACTGCTTGCTTAAAAAGCTCTCGATCTTCAGCCGTCTTTATCGCCTGAGTGCTCGCTCCAATTAATTCCACTCCATATTTTTCCAGAACCCCTGCTTCTTCAAGTTCAAGAGTTACGTTGAGAGCTGTTTGACCACCGATTGTCGGAAGCAACACATCTGGTCGCTCTCGCTCGATAATACGTTCAATAAACTGTACCGTAATCGGTTCAATATACGTACGATCCGCAAAATCCGGATCGGTCATTATCGTTGCCGGATTTGAGTTAATTAAGATTACCCGGTATCCCTCCTCTTTGAGAGCTTTACATGCTTGTGTTCCCGAGTAGTCAAACTCACACGCTTGACCAATGACGATCGGACCTGATCCGATTACTAGGACGCTTTTGATATCAGTTCGCTTCGGCATACACCTAACTTTACTCTACCTTGTTGTTATCATTTCAAAAAAACGATCAAATAAATAACGTGCATCATGTGGACCTGGAGAGGCTTCGGGATGATATTGCACAGAAAAAGCGCTGAGCTCCTTTACCTCAAAACCTTCTACGGTCTTATCATTAAGACTTGTATGGGTAATATTTGCTGTGCTGGGAAGGGTCTCCGGAGCAACTGCAAATCCGTGGTTCTGAGAAGTAATCTCTATTTTTCCAGAAACATTGTTCCTTACAGGATGATTTGCTCCTCGATGGCCAAACTTTAATTTAAAGGTCTTTCCTCCCAAAGAGAGTCCCATAATTTGTAATCCTAGGCAGATTCCAAACATTGGACTTTTGCCAAGAAGCTCCTTCACCGTTTTAACCCCATAATGAACCGCTGCCGGATCGCCCGGACCGTTTGAAAGAAATACACCAGCGGGGTTGTAGGCGAGTATTTGCTCTGCAGAGAACGTTGCCGGAACAACAATCACTCTAAAACCACGATCAATTAACAATCTAAGAATATTTCGTTTGATCCCATAATCAATCGCTACCACAAGTGGTCGATTCTGAAGCTCCGCTTCAGTATAAATTCGGTATCCACTTTCTGGAAGCCAACTTCCTTGTTTCCATGGATAGGGTTGAGCTGTTGTTACCTCTTTAACGAGATCCAGCCCCTCCATTGAGGGAAGAGATTTTGCTTTTTCAATAAGCGCTTCTTTTTTCTCACCTCGCGTTGAGATAACTCCCATTTTTGCGCCGTGAGTTCGCAGATGGAGAACCAATGCTCGTGTATCAACTCCGGTAATTCCAATAATTTTTTGATCTTCAAGAAATCTCCCAAGAGATTTCTCACCCCGAAAATTTGAAAACCCCTCTGAAACAGAACGACAGATCATTGCCGAGGCCTGAATTTTTTCAGATTCGAGATCTTCAGTATTCACCCCTACATTTCCAATATGTGGGCAGGTAAACGTTATCATTTGAAAAACGTAGGAAGGATCCGTCAAGATCTCCTGATATCCCATCATCGAGGTGTTAAACACAACCTCCCCACTTGTTTCCCCCTGTGCACCGAAGGAAAATCCCTCAAAGGTAGTACCATCTGCAAGAGCAAGCATGGCAGGAATAGTAGTTTTTTGTTTCATCATAGTATAACTTTTTCTCTTCTCCGTACCGAAGCGATGTCAAAACGCCTTATGAATTATCAGAAAAAACCTCTTTCCCTGATAAATAGGTTTTTACGACTGCGCCCTTAAACTTTTGATTTAAAAATGGGGTATTTTTACTTTTTGACCTGACCATCTCTTCTGTAAATACATAACTCTTCTCTAAATCAAGAACGGTCATATCTGCTGGTCGCCCAACTTTAAATGTCCCACATTGAAGATTAAAACAGCGTGCCGCATCGCTTGTAAGCGATGCAATCACTCTCATCAATGAGAGTTCTTTACGAGCTACTTTTTCTAACATGAGTGGCACAGTCGTTTGTAATCCAATAATTCCAAATGAGGCTTCGACAAACTCTTTATTTTTCGAATCAGCTTCATGTGGAGCGTGATCGCTGGCAACACAATCAATCGTTCCATCTTCAAGCCCCTTTGTTAAGGCTTCAATATCCATCTGCGTCCGAAGTGGCATACTCATTTTTGCAAGCGTATTATAATCCTCTATCGCACTCTCCTCGAGTGTCAGGTGATGTGGGCTGACCTCTGCAGTAATTGAAATACCGTCTTCTTTGGCACGACGAATGAGAGTTACTGCACGCGCAGTGCTTACATGACAACAGTGAATACGCCCACCGGTTAATCTCGCAAGTTCAATATCACGGCTAATCATTATATCCTCAGCCGCCCCAGGCATCCCTTTAAGTCCCAGGCGTAAGCTCATCACCCCCTCATGAGCAGAAAATCCTTGTGAGAGACTCTTCTCCTCTTCATGACAGGCAAATACCGCATTAAACATTAAACCGTATTCAAGTGCTCGGCGCATTACATTGGCATCTGAGACCGGCTTTCCATCATCTGAAAAAGCTACACACCCAGCATCAACAAGTTCTTGAAATGGAGCAAGTGCCTCACCATTTTGTCCAACCGTAATTGCACCGATAGGAAGCACACGACATAACCCTGCACGTTCTGCGCTCTGAAGTATATACTGAGTAACTTCTTCATTATCATTTACAGGATCCGTATTTGGCATACAGCAGAGTGTAGTAAATCCCCCTGCCACTGCTGCCTGAGAGCCCGTTTCAATAGTTTCTTTCCATTCAAATCCCGGTTCACGGAGATGAACATGAAGATCAACAAGTCCAGGAATCAGTACTCGTTCTGAAAGATCCACTACCGTTGCTTCTGAAACCCCTTTAAATGATCCCGGTTTATCAACAGCAGCGATTATCCCTTTTTCTACTAAAACATCTCTCTTTTCGTCGAGCTTGGAAGCGGGATCAATCACCCTCGCACCCTGAAAGAGAACTTTTTTCTCCCCTTTCATAACGCCCCCGATGAGATAGAAGCATCTTCACAATTTTGAAAAATTCGAGCATTTAATCCCTGAGAAAGCAAAAACAATACCGCCATCCTTACTGCAACACCGTTTGTTACCTGCTTTGCAATTTGCGATCTTTTACCATCCACCACCTCCGAGGTTAACTCAACTCCCCGATAAAATGGGCCCGGAGCAAGAACGATCGAATTTGGAGCATATCGTGACAACTTCGCTTCAGTAATACAGTATCGCCGTGAGTATTCATCAAGGTTTGGAACGTAAAGATCTTTTTGATATTCAAACTTCATCCGCAATGACATCACGACATCAGCACCCTCTAGCGCGGGCTCTAAATCATAAAACACCTCTGCTCCAAGATCGCGAAACTCCCGAACGGCAAGTGTTGGCGGAGCAACAACCCGTATGGTGTTTCCAAAAAGTCGGTGAAGATTAATATTAGATCTTGCCACTCTACTTCGAAGCACATCTCCCACAAAACACACCGTGAGATTATCTAGGCGGCCGAGCGCTTGTCGTATTGTTAAAGCATCAAGAAGAGCCTGTGTTGGATGTTCATGGAGCCCATCTCCAGCATTGACTACGGCAGAATTGGTAAGCCATTTTGCTATCAGATGTGGAGCCCCACTCGCTGGGTGTCTCACCACCACAACATCTGGTGCCATGGCCTGAATCGTTAAAGCAGTATCAATAAGGGTTTCACCTTTGGTAACACTACTTTCTTTTGCGGAGATATTAACCGAGTCAGCGCTGAGTCGTTTTGCTGCAATCTCAAAACTTGTTCGTGTTCGCGTTGATGGTTCTAAGAATAAATTCACCACGGTTTTTCCGCGAAGCGTGGGAACCTTTTTTACGGACCGCTCGCTCACCTCCACAAATTGCTCGGCAGTCTGAAGAATGAAATTAATTTTGTCCCGGTCAAGTTCCGCTACACTGAGAAGATGTGGACCAATTGTCGTCATTTATGAACGTTCCTTCTCTCCTTGCTTTCCTCGTGAGACCAGATAGACACCATCCTCTCCATCTTTTTCAGTAAGCATTACTTCAACTAATTCATTCTTTGCAGAGGGAAAGCTTTTTCCAACATAATCTGGGCGAATGGGAAGCTCCCGATGCCCACGATCACAAAGCACCGCAAGCTGAACGCTTTTAGGACGACCAAAATCAATAATGGCATCTAACGCCGCACGCACGGTGCGCCCAGTAAAAAGAACGTCATCAACAAGAATAATGTGGAGCTTATCCACATCAAATGGGAGACTTGTTCCTCGCACCAAAGGTTGCTCAGCAATGTGGGAAAGATCGTCTCGATAGAGCGTGATATCAACAACACCGAGAGGGACCTCTAATCCTTCAATCTGTGTGATTTCATTTTGAATTCGTTTTGCAAGTTGCTCCCCCCTGGTTCTTATCCCAACGACTGAGATACTCCTTGCTCCTCCATTTCTCTCAAGGATTTCATGGGCAATTCTTGTAACAGAGCGTTTAATCTGATCCGCATCAAGAATCTTTACCCGCTTTGATGTGTTAGGTTTATCCTCTTTTTTCATTGATTCCACATCTACCTCTCTCAATTGACTTTGTAACTTTTTAAACGAATTCTAGATATGTTTAGCATCTTAGCTAAAAGGGTTTTGCTAAAAAAAGCATTCTTTGAATTTATTTGTGTAAATCGAGAGGAAGGTGACGGAAGAATGATGAATGTTTGCACAGGTTAGTTCCTTTTCGAGCCTCACTGGACTCGGTTAAAAGGGAATTTGATTCCGAAAAGGATATCAAAAATAAGTGTGCAAGGCAAGAGAAACTCGTGCTTTAATGCACATGGCAAAAAATCTCTCTTTAGGGGAACATTTTATAGCGAATTGTTTAGCTTTCTCTCATTATTATGTCTTAGAAAAGAAATTTTGTCTGGCTTTATTAAGTCAGACCCTAAAGGAACCGAAAGTGCAGTGGAGGTGTAATTATCTCCCCTCCCAAGATGAGCTGTGAAGGGTTAGAAATTTTTATCAGTTTTATTGTGTGGAGACCTACCAACACCGAAAGGAGTTTGTATTTGTGAAACGATTAACTGTTCTTGTTTTTTTCTCGTTTCTTTTTGCCGGAATAGTCTCAACAGATTTAGCTATTGGGCAAGTTCCACCACCGCCGATTATTCTTGATGTGGGTCCAAGTGGGTGCGCTCCAAGCGCGGAGGTGTGTGGTGATGGTATTGACCAAGATTGTAGCGGGTCTGATCTCGCCTGCCCTACTTCCGATAAGGATCGGGATGGATTTGGAGTAGGTCTTGATTGTGACGACAACAACCGTGCTATTTATCCTGAAGTCTCTGTTGCATGTTCAGCAAGTTGTGGAGCTGGAACAAAAACCTGCCTTGGATCTGGAAATTTTTCTCCATGTTCATGCACCCCACTCTGTGAAGGAACTCGTTGTTTTTATATCTCTGCAAACACTGGCTCAGATAGTAATCCAGGAACGTTTAATGCTCCTTGGAAGACATACTTAAAAATTGTCTCTACCGACTCAAAACCTCCGGGATGGGTTCAACTTCAAGCAGGTGATGTTGTTTACTTTATGTCTGGCAAGTATCGTGAGAATCACTCCTATTCTAACAAAAAAAGGGCGTTGTTTTTTCGAGGTGTGAACGGTACCCCTTCTGCTCCAATTACCTTAAAGAGCTACCCAGGAGCTCAAGCAGTGCTTTGGCCAAACATTCGCCAAACCGCTCTAGAACTCCTCCAGTCTAGCAATTTCGTCATTGATGGTTTTGAGGTAATGGGTGCATATGGAAGTGGTGTCTACTTTGCTGAAAGCAATAATATTGAACTTAAGAATACTTGGATTCATGATATTGATGGGGTCGATAACGACAACGTTGCCGGATTGTATTTTTTAAGTACGGTAAACGTTGATGCCCACCATAATCTTATTCACGATAACTACGATCATGTAAATGCCGACACAGGGGGACAGAAAACTCAAAACAGTAGAAATATCGTTCTTTTTGGTGGCGGTGGACACATTCGCCTTCATCATAACGTAATTTTTCAAACGCCTCCAATTACCGCGGCAAAAACCGGAGGGTGTATCAATTACAAACATACCGCCACTGTTTCGGGCTCAGTGTTTGAAGTAGATAACAATACATTTAGAAATTGCGCGCTCTATTCCGTAGGTTCTGGAACCTTTAATACCCGGATCCATCATAATCTGTTTATGAATAGCGATGCGATATCATTTGAAGACTTTGGAGGAGATACACAGATTAGAGATAATATTGTGGAGTTTAACACGATCGTTGATGGACCTGGACTCAACTATGAACCAACCGTTCAGTGGGGATCCACTGGAAATGTTACATTTAGAAAAAACGTTATCATCGATACGGGATCGTATAATAATGAATCAGGGATCGTTACGATAAGTCCTTACGGAACTGATTCTCTCTACAATGCAACAATGTCAAAACTAAGTTTTTCAAATAATTGTTGGTATAATCGAAACACTACTCCTAAGTGGGCAGTATTTGCAGCCAATGGTGGCGCCTATGGCTCCTTAGGAAGTGTAATGTCATTCTCTACCTGGCAAGGCTTAGGTCTTGACGGCAGTTCCGTCGTTGTTGACCCTGGGCTCGATAGTTCTAATATTGCACGAGCAAGCCAGTGTCAGAGCTATGGATGGTCTGGAAATTAAGTATCCTCGTTAAGCTTACGAAAATAACGGTTTATGATGATTGAACACAGAGTTTCACAGAGTCACACAGAGTTTAAGTTTTTTTAATTTTCTTATACTCTGTGTAACTCTGTGAAACTCTGTGCTCAACAATCCTCTATCATATGCTAGAATCCCCATTTATCTCCGTTATTGTACCGACCTTCAACGAAGAGCGATACATTTCTCATTGCTTACAAGCACTCCTTGAGCAAAATTATCCAAAAGACCGCTATGAGGTGATTGTTGTTGATAACGGCTCTACCGATCAAACTATTTCGTTAGCTCAGAGCCTTGTTCCTCAGGTCTTTCTCTGCCCCCACAAGACAGTGGCTGCGGTGAGAAACTTTGGTTCAGAAAAAGGAAAGGGCGATATTCTTTGTTTTATTGATGGTGATTGTGTCGCTGATTCTAATTGGTTGAATGCCTCTGTTTCCTCTTTAAACATCGAGCCCTGTATTACCGGTTCTAAAGTAGTTCTTCCTCCTCAAGCATCATGGATTGAAAAAGTTTGGTATCCAAGGCTCCCCCCCTCTCGAGAAGAGGTATCGTATATAAACTCAGGAAATCTTATCGTTCCCAAAGCGATCTTTCATGCTCTGGGGGGATTTAATGAAAAGCTTCATACCGGAGAGGATTCTGAATTTTGTATGCGCGCAAAAGAGGTAACAAAGATTATCTCTGATAATAGTATTGAAGTGGTTCATCTTGGAAACCCAAAAACGTTAATGGCATTTCTTAAACGAGAGATCTGGCACGGATTAGGAGCGTTTGGATCCTTTCATCTTCAATGGAGAGATAAACCACTTATTGGGACTTTCGTGTTTCTCTTTTTATCGTTTCTCCAACTTATCGGAGTTTTTCAACTGCTAACAAATA
This sequence comes from uncultured Bdellovibrionales bacterium, assembly GCA_964505555.1. Classification (GTDB taxonomy): domain Bacteria; phylum Bdellovibrionota_C; class UBA2361; order SZUA-149; family CAZDIO01; genus CAZDIO01. The sequence goes on along the minus strand of CAZDIO010000130.1, from coordinate 21,199 downwards.
GACATCAAAGCTTGTTTTTCTTAGGAACGCTTGGAGTTTTTCTTTTGTTAATAGGAACGGTCTGTACCGCACGACGAGAGCAGATTCGTAGCGTCTTTTCCGGTGTACAGTTAATGCTTCTCTACTACCTTTATTATTTAGGACGATCGATCTCGCTCTTTCTTATTCTTTGCAAACGAAGTTTCTACCATAATAACAAAGCAGCTCGTTAACTTGCATGTTTTCTCGTCACCCGAAAGATCTGAATTCCACTCTCCAGAGGATAGGCAATCTCCTGTACGATCTGCACATCTTCTTTTTTCCAAACCTCATTTACCCGCACCGGTGCGGAATCAAGTTCCAAAAGATATAAAGTAGAGAGATCTTTTTTAAGATTTGAAATCTCTACTAACTCTGGCTCCATCGGAAGAATCTCGAGCACATTACCACTGTAATATTTAAGAACCCCCACTGAGTAGCCAGGATTTACAATGACCACACTTCCGGGAGGAGCCTTCTCCTTTAAAAATTGTGCCGCCTCTCGCCACTGCGTGTTTCCAAAGTTTTCATTGGCATAATGCATAAACAACGAGTACCCAAAGAGTATCGTGACAAGACCTTTCCCAAAAGAAGCGATCCTTCCTCTTGAAAAACAGAAAAAAACACTAAACAAGCAAAGACAAAATGGAAAGATAACAATTAAGTACCGCTCGCTTAACAGTGGTGCTTTTAAGCTAATAAGCAGTGCACAGAGAGGGGGAATCAAAAGAGATGAAAGATAAAACCAAAAATAAGAAGGATATCGACGCTTTAATTCTCGTATTCCGAACACCCCCGCAAAAAGAAATGCTCCTCCATAGAGTATCAGTGAGATGATGTTTTCTTCAATGGTTAAAAAGATCTTTTCTTTATCTTGAAACTGAAGCGGCATGACTCCATATCCAGCAACAAATCGAAAGACCGTGTAGGGAAGAACCGAAAATACAAATTTACGAAATGGCTGCCCCCCACTGCCTAAAAGAGTGTAGACCACCTGAAGCCAGGGAAGAAACAAGACAGCTACAACTCCCACCAATGCATACCAGTGGAGCAGTCGTTTTTTATCAACGATTGAAAAGGTCACTCCTAACGTTATCGCAATAAGTGAGAGCGCATAGTAATAATGGGTATACATTCCCAATGTTCCAATGATAATCAGAGCAACCTTTTTTCCTATTCCCGTTTCCTCATCGATAAAATCAACCCCGAGTCTTCCCGTAAGGAGTACAAGACAGAGAAGGAGGGTGTACATTCTTCCCTCTTGGGCATAGTAAATCGCGTAAGACGAACATGCATAGAAAATGCCTGTTCCGATTCCTACCTCCCGTGAAAAGAGACGTGAAAAGAGAGAGACAATAAGAGCGACATTAAGAAGATCAAAAACGAGAGATAATGAGCGAAGCCCTGCCTCTGTGTGACCAACCAGGGAGATCCAAAAGTGAAGTATTAAATAGTATCCTGGGGGGGTGTGATTATCAAAACCAGAGCCACTTATTATTGCTCTTAAAGATTTCCCTGCAATATCAAAGCTTGTATACTCATCAAGCCAAAGACTTCGAGAGCTCAGGTTTATCAAACGTAAAATACAGCTAAGAAGACAGAGGGCAAAGATCACCCGAGTGCTATTTACCTGAGTACTATTTACCTCAGTGCTATGGGAGTTTGTCTTGGAGTTCGTTTGAGAGCACATAAGGAGGTTAGCAAAGTTCTATGATTTCTGCTTTTTCTCTATTTTTTTCTCTGTTCTTTTTTCTATTCTTGACTTTGCGTTATCGTTTTATCATAGATCTGCTATGAACTATAGCGTCAACAAAGACTCCCCTCCCTTAGCAAACATTAAAGCTCAAGCAAAACGTGGCGTTTATGCACTTGGAGCAGCAACCTTTCTTCTCCAAGGGGTATCTATCGTACTGACTCTTCTTACCGTTCGCTACCTCACTCCTCAAGACTATGGGCTGATGTCATTGGCGGAAACTTTTCTCCCATACTTGGCGCTGATATCAAGTCTTAACCTTGTTACCTTCTTAATTCAGGAAAAATCCTTAACAGAATCTGAGATTCATGGGGTGTTTACCTTTGGTCTTTTTCTTGGCGGAATTGTGTCATTGATTGCAGTCGCCGGTGCTCCGTTTGTGGCGGAATTTTATAAAAAACCAGAAGTAACCCTCCCCTTTGTGCTTATCTCTCTGATGCTTTTTGTGCGAAGCGCCGCTCTGGTTCCCGAAGGTCTTTTAAAACGTGAGCTTCAATTTAAACAGATTGCAATTCTTAATTTTGTTATTGGATTATCTCGAGGATGTTTGCAACTCTTCCTTGCGATTGCTGGCTTTGGATACTGGGCGTTGGTACTAGGGTTTATCTACCGCGATCTCATTCAAACTCTCTGGTATTTAAAAATAAAACCATTTCCGAAATCTCTCCTCTTGGACAGATCGGTAATCAAGCGAGCGATCTCTTTTGGAGTTCCTGCAACTTTAGCCACTATTTTTTGGATTATCTATTCTACGAGCGATAATATTGTCGTTGGAAAACTTTTGGGCACAGAAGTTCTTGGATTTTATGCGATGGCCTTTTACTTAATAGATCTCCCTCTTTCGAAACTTAATTCCATCCTCAGACCGGTACTTGTGCCGTACTACAGTCGACTTCAGTCAGATCCAGCGGAACTTAAAGTTGCCTTTCTGCAAACAGTTTCAGCGTTTTCGCTGATTACCTTCCCAATTATCGCTGGTTTTGGAATCGTTTCTGGAGAAGGGGTTCCTCTTTTTCTTGGAAAACAATGGCAAGGTTTGATCGTTCCCCTGCAGATCATGGCGGTTATCGGAGTCTTAAGAGCCGCTACAAATAATACTGCACCGTTATTTCTTGCTATTGGAAAACCCAAGTATGAGCTTTATACTAACCTTCTTGGCGCACTCTTTCTCCCACCAGTTTTTTTCTTTTTGGCAAAAGAGTTTGGTCTCTATGGAATCTACGGAGCACTTCTCCTGTTTCTTCCCTTACTTTCTTTTATTGTTTTACTTTTTTTAAAACACGCTGTTTCTATCTCTGTTGGTGAGTATTTAAGAAAGCTTTTTCCTGCTACTTTCGGTATTGTATTGATGACACTAGGAACTGTCGTTTTAGCTCAGTTTCCTTATCTCTCTTCGATTACTTTGTTCTTTATAAAAGTTCTCCTTGGTGCTCTCCTCTATGGAGGAACGGTGTGGTTATTATGCGGAAAAGAGATCTTTTCTTTCCTTTTTTCTTTAGGTATCACCGAACAAAAATTCGCTTCTTAGAGCTTTCTTTGCTTGCTCTCTCTTTCCACCTTCGTTATAACAGAATTGGTGATCTTAAAATTTTTTCGATGAGGAGCCTCTTTTGGAAACGCAACTTGATACCTTACTTGAATCCGGCCGCACTCCTCCTTCCTATAACTTGATGGAGTCGTTAGCGTGGGCAACTCTAAAAAGTAGTCAGGGATCAAATCGCCGCGCCCTGACGCAGGTGGATCGATCCCTCCAGACGATGGGCGCATATGCAAGAGAGTTCCAACTTCTGAAAGTATCGCTCCTGAGTAATTTAAAAAAATGGGATTTAGTAATTCGTGAACTTGATGCGCTTCGAAAACTTCATCCTACCGATGCTCGGGTATTTTATAAAATAGCAATTATCTTGATGATTCACGGCAATTGGCGAGATTCTCTTGCTGTCATTAAGAAAGCGGAGCGATATTTACCTTCAGAAGATGATGAGATGTTTCTTGATTTGATGTATGACACAAAGATATATTGCTTAAGCGCACTTGGAAAAACAGAGGAAGCTTTTCGTTTTGCAAAAAAAATAGCGAAGAAACACCCCCGCTTTGAAAATGTCCAAGAAAGTCTTGCGCTCATGAATGACGGTTTATATGCAGTCCAAAAACCGTGGGGTTCGATGTCAAAGAAACAGCTTACAAAATTAAAACGACTTTGAAGTGTTTTGTAGTATGCAGTCATGACTCACCGTTCAACTCAACCGATCGGTCTTTTTGATAGTGGGCTTGGGGGACTTACTGTGCTTCGGGAGTTACGAAAAACACTCCCAAACGAGAATTTTGTTTACCTTGGAGATACTGCTCGAACACCGTACGGTTCAAAGAGCGCCTCTACGGTTCTTCGCTACGCCAGGGAGTGTGCAGGGTTTCTCTATCAACAAGAAATTAAACTCCTTGTAGTGGCTTGTAACTCCGCTTCCGCTGTTGCCTTAGATCTCCTCAAAGAAGAAGCATCCTGCCCAGTATTAGGAACTATTGAGTCTGCCGTAAAATCAGCCATTGAAGTCACCACTCAGGGGCGGATTGGAATTATCGGCACTGATGCGACGATCGCAAGTGGAGTCTATGAAAAGTATCTGCACCAACGAAACCCCTCCCTCGAGCTTTTTTCCAAAGCATGCCCGTTATTTGTTCCCCTTGTTGAACAAGGGATGCTTGAAGGAGAGATTGTAGAGAAGACGATTGAATATTATCTCCAACCCCTCAAGGATAACCAGATTGATTCTTTAATTCTCGCCTGCACTCATTATCCTCTCCTTACCTCAGCACTTGTCAGATTTTTTGGCTCTCAAGTTACTATTGTTGAGTGTTCTAAAGTGCTTGCCGTCGATACGAAGTCTCTTTTATCATCTTCCGCCCTTCTCTATCCTAACGATCGCGCCGATCTGCCTTCTGAAAACTATTTCGTAACAGATGAAGTGAGCCGTTTTAATTATCTTGGAAGACTCTTACTTCGATCAGATACGATCAATGCGGTTAAGGTTGATTCCCTTTAATAATATTCTTCTTTAATACTAGTTTCCGAGAATAATCCGCATATCGCTCTAGGAAAGTCCCCTAATCTTGGTTCCGACTACCTACAATCAATCCCCTATATTTCGGTACCAATATTGCATCAGTCAAGCAGGGACTTAGGTTAGTTAGGTTAACGATTGGATTGAGGAACAATGTCGGGCGATTCGACCTCAGACACAGGCGTCGTGTTTGTTGAACTTCTATTTAGTCTTATTGTCATTAACACGCTCTTTTTTGGAACGTTTGCTGTCTATCGCTCTTTAGAAAAGCGTCAAGAAGCTTCACTCTTTAGCAGAGAGCTTGCACATCACGCCTCACGAGCATGCAAATGGGACCCTGCGAAGCCTGCCGCGGAGAATAAAAGTAATCTTCAAACTTGTACACAACAGCTCGCAGAGAAAGTTCGCCAGAACCTTCGCCAAAATAGCACCTTCCTGCAAGGTCAGGATCAGGTAAGCGTTGCTCTATCGATATATCGATGTCAACCTGATGCAACAAATACCTGCCGACAAAATTCTGCTCCAAGTTTGTTAAGTAGCGTTACCTGCGTTAATCCTCCTCCACAAACCCCACTACTCTGCGATCCGGATCCACATCTGGATCTTGCAGAGCACCTCTTTTCTTATTTACGGATAACAGACCGACTAGGAACCTTATCGTATAAGGATGCTTTTTTTGACGCCGATCAAATTGTTTACATCGCCGAATCGGTTGTTAACACTCCCGCAAGCGGAAGATTTTTAGCTGCAAATGCACATGAAACAACAATTTATTAAAAGCAAAGTAATTATGTTTCCTAATTTTTTTAATGAAAAGGGGATTTATTTTCCGCTCCTTGCAATTCTTATCCTCCCACTTCTTGTACTTTGCGGACTAGTTATTGATGGAGGAAGTCTCTACATCACTCATCTTCGAGTACAACGGGCTGTAGACGCAGGAGCTATGAGAGCACTGCCAATTCTCATCGCTGCAAATGAAGAAAAGGGCAATACCCAAGATGCTCCGACTGCCGCACAATATGTGGCAAATTCCAATCTTCAACTCTACGGATATGGAGCAAACATCCAAAATATCACGGCAGCCCTTGAGCCCTCTGCACCAGCGATTCCTAACAAAGTAAATATTACGGCAACCGTTTTTCATCCTTATCAGATACTTCAATTTGTGCCCGGCTTTCCTAACGGCTCACCGGTAACTGCCACCGCCGTAGCAGGTAAGCCAAGCTTACTCATTGCTCTTGTCTTAGATACCACTGGATCAATGAGAGATGGCGATACAGAGATGAACGGGGTACCCATGAAAAAAATTAAAGCGTTAGGTCTCGCGGCGCTTGATTTTTACAATGGACTCGAAGGTCAGTATGATGAGTTTATTGCTGTTCATTTTTCTGAGGATGCGGAGACCCTCGTTGGCTTTGGAAAAACTCCTTCTGACATCCGCTATCAACTGGGGAGGATCGGTCGAGGGGGAGCAGACGGAATTCCGGGCTCTGGGAGTACCAATATCTCCATGGGGTTGAAAGCAGTAAACAACATGCTTGAGCAACATCCTGAATTTAGCAGCTATCGTAGACATGTCGTAGTAATGACCGATGGTATTCCTAACCACATCGGAAATGCCTACGTTTCTCTAAAAACCACCCCACCTCCTGGGGCGTTTGTATCACCAGGCGCAGTTGCACCTCTTCACGTCTCTGCGTGTGGACATCCAGTTTTTAGAGGGGGAGTGGATCCGAATGCTGCACCAGAAGCGGGTCCTGTTCCGGTTACCCTAACTCGTGTGGCCTCAGACATTTTACGACGACGGGGAATGAATGTTACCGTGCATGCGGTAGGGTTTGGTTACTATACCACTGACGCGAAGAAGCCAAACGAGCTCACCCATAATGAGTGTATCGATCCAAATCCGAATGCGAACCCTTCTTTACCACCTGATCCCTTTGAAGGGAGTATCTGCCCTGGTCCGGATCAAGAAAAAACAATCATTCCCGCACTTATTCGACGAATTGCAAATCATCAACGCCCCGGAGACCCTGATTACATTAATCACTCGAGCTTTCCAGTACTTGATACCGACTACTGCAACACCCAAGAAGAACCAGATTTAGAATGCGGTCAACCAGGTCATATCTGTCGTATTCCCGATCCAGATTGTTTTTGCAAACCTCGCATTGGCCCTGAATATCCAGTAGGGGCTGCGATCTACGCGGGAGATGGAGATGAACTTAAAGAGGCGTTTACATTAATTCGTGATGCAATATTAAGAGACTCAACACTTATTGAATAGGTTACAATGACTGATTCTAACACAAATTACCACTCACTTTATACTGAAGAAAAAGGTGTAGCTATTTTAGAAACAGCGATGACCATAGGGATCTTTTTTGGTGTTCTTTTTGGCGGCATGGAGATCATCCTCTCTATGCATCGTGCACTTGGTGCAACCCACGCTTCGGTCATGGCAGCAAGATTCTCAACAACAAAAGGTCGAACAGCGCCGGATGCAATCGCTGCGCTAAAATCAAATGTTAACCTTTATGCAAATTCTTATGGCTTTACCGTTTATCCGGACCAAATCCATGTCTGCCCCGTGGATAAATGTGATTCAAACCCAAATCTTGATTCACTAGGCGAGGCGGGTGATTTCATCTCTTTACGAATCACGGTGCCGGTTGGTTCGCCAACACTTAAACTCATCTGGAACCATACCGTTTCTGCAACTTTTCGAAATGAAGGAGATTTTAGAGTTATCCCTTTCGAGGGAAAGGCTCCCAAAAAATAGGGCAACCTCACGGCTATTAAGTTAAGGATTCTGAAAGAAAGATTTATAGAACCACAGAGACACAGAGCCGCAGAGAAGATCAATAAAATCTTTCTTTCTCTGTGCCTCTGAGCCTCTGTGGTTCTATAAAAAAGCCTTAACTTAAATGGCCGTGGGGCTGACCTTTCTTTCCTTTCTGTAGTGCTTTAATTCCTTCCAATCTATTCCGATCAACCTTGTTGTTTGTAACATTATAGTATTAGAATAGAATCGCATTTCTTATTATAGTTTCTGCAATGAGGACAAAAAGATATGTCTGTCGAGACTTTACGTTATTTTGGTTGCCACGTTTCCGCAGCAGGAGGACTTGAACAAGCGATCCTGAACGCAAATGAGCTTCAGGTAAACACCATTCAGATTCACGCCAACCCTCCTCAACGTTGGAACTCAAAACCATCTGCCAAAGGTGTTGAAGAGAAGTTTTTAGAATTGAAAAAAGATTCTGTTGTTAAAAAGGTCTTTTTTCATGGCATCTATCTCATTAATCTCGCAACCCCAAACCCTCAACAGTATCACCTCTCTCAACTTTCACTCATTCACTCTCTTGACCTCCTTGCAAGAATGAACGGCGAGGGGGTAATTTTTCATATGGGAAGTCTTAAAGATGAAAGCGATGAAACCATTGGCTACAAAAGAGTCGCCGAGGGTATTAATAACGTTCTTGAAAAAAGCCCTCCAAAGGCGAAACTTATTCTTGAGGTTGCCGCAGGAGGAGGGAAAATAATCGGGGATCGCATTGAAGAGCTTGCAACCATCTATGAAATGATTGAAGACAAACAACGCGTTGGTTTTGGACTCGACACGCAACATCTCTGGGCAAGTGGTTACGATCTTCAAAACGAGCTAGAAACATTCATCAAAGATGTAGAGCGAGTATTAGATCTGAAGAAAGTATGGGCGATTCACCTCAATGATAGTAAAACAGAGAAGGGAAGTCGCAAAGATAGACATGAAAATATTGGCGATGGGCTTATCGGCACAAAAGCATTAAAAGCTTTTTTTCTTCATCCAAAGCTGGCTGAGATCCCTTTTATTCTGGAAACTCCAGGTATGAAAAGCGTTGAAACAGCAAAGATTGAGGTCAGAAAGCTTGAAGATTTTCTCAAAGGTGGCTGATAAACGTGTTCTTTCCGCCTCAAGAGACAATCCACCTCTTTTGTGATAAAAAAGATCCATGCATATAACCCAATGGGGAGAATACGGAATTCAATGCTCCGCGTTTATCGCTAAACGCGAACGCGCTGGCGCCTTGGTGGTAAGCGCACATGAGATTGCAGATGCACAAAAGATTGATCTCCAGTATGCACAGCAGATCCTCCACCGTTTAAAACGAAATGATGTAATTAAAAGTGTTCGTGGTCCTCATGGAGGCTACGGTCTAAATGCGAGACCAGACCAGATCACTCTTCATGATATTTTGTTGGCATGTGAGGGAAATACCTTTGATATTATCTGTGAAGTAAAACCAATCAATGCCGATCGTTGTGATCAATCCTCACCGTGTAATCTTCGACCGATCTGGTATAAACTTAAAACTCATATCAATGAATTTTTAACCGGGTATACCCTAGCAGATCTGCTGGATGCCAAGGAGCCAGAGGATATTATTGTGCAACTTTCTGGAACAAAAGCCAGTTAAAACTTTTACTTAGTCTTCTACTTCTCCTTAAACTTCCACTTCTCCTTAGACTAAACTTCGCCTCGCACTTGCTCTTGCACTACCCATCCCATCTAAATTCTTGAATCATTCTTCTGCAGATTTCATTCTAGAGCAAGTGCAAGTGCAAGGCGAAGTTTAGTCTAAGTCTAAGTAGAAGTAGAAGTAGAAGTAGAAGTAGAAGTAGAAGTTATTCTACTAAAACGAATTTGGATATTCCAGAGTTTCCTTTTCTCACTCTACTGTTTAGACAATAACAGCTCAATCACCCCCGGATCTGCCAAAGTCGAGATATCCCCGAGCTCCGTCGTATCTCCCGCTGCGATCTTTCTAAGAATCCTGCGCATGATCTTTCCCGAACGGGTTTTTGGAAGTGCTGGGGTAAAATGAATTTTATCTGGTGAGGCGATCGGGCTGATCTGGTTTCTTACATGACCAATAAGAATTTTTCGTAACTCTTCACTTGAATCAAAACCCTCTTTTAATGTCACAAAACAGTAAATCCCCTGCCCCTTTGTCTCATGAGGAAAACCGACAACGGCCGCTTCAGAAACTGCGTGATAAGAAACAAGTGCACTCTCTATCTCTGCTGTTGCAAACCGATGCGCAGAAACATTAATCACATCATCAATTCTTCCAAGAAGCCAATAGTACCCATCCTCATCTCTCCTTGCACCGTCTCCTGTAAAATATCGATTTTCAAACTTAGAAAAGTAGACCTGTTTAATAAGCTCATTCGTTGAGTCACCGTAGACCCCGCGAATCATCCCTGGCCACGGTTGTGAAATTACAAGACTTCCCCCCTCATTTGCATCAACACTACCTCCATCTTCACGGAGTATTTCAGGAACAACTCCAAAAAATGGCTTCCCCGCAGATCCAGGCTTCATCATCATCGCTCCGGGGAGCGTCGTAATCATTACTCCACCCGTTTCTGTTTGCCACCATGTATCAACGACGGGACATCGTTCTTTGCCAATTACCCTGTGATACCAGACCCACGCTTCAGGATTTATCGGCTCTCCTACCGTTCCAAGGAGGCGAAGCGAAGAGAGATCGTGTTTCTCTGGCCAACTCTCTCCAAGCCGCATCAAACTACGAATCGCCGTTGGTGCGGTGTAAAATATATTTATCTGGTAATCTTCAATAATCTTCCAAAATCGATCTGGTGCTGGATAGGTAGGAACCCCTTCAAACATCAATGTCGTTGCACCGTTTGAAAGTGGCCCGTAGACAGCATAGGAGTGCCCCGTAACCCACCCAATATCAGCAGTACACCAGTAGCGATCCTCTTCTCGTAAATCAAAAACCCACTTACAAGTGAGGTGTGCATAAAGCAGATAACCTCCGGTTGTATGAAGAACCCCTTTTGGTTTTCCAGTACTTCCACTCGTATAGAGAATGTATAATGGATCTTCAGCATCGAGCTGCACAGGCTCAAAAGTATTTGTAATTTCCTCTTGATTTATCTCTTCATGCCACCATACATCTCTTCCTGGCGTCATATCGATAACACTAGAACCACGGTTATAGACAATTACCTTTTTTACACTTGGAGCTTCGTTCAGTGCCTGATCTACCTTATTTTTTAAATCAATGACTTTCCCGCCATGAAAACCCACATCAGCCGTAATCACAATTTCTGAACCACAGTCTTGGATCCTACTTCGAAGCGCTTCTGCGCTAAAAGCAGAAAATACCACCGAATGAATAGCTCCCAAACGAGCACAGGCAAGCATCGAAATAGCAAGCTCAGGGATCATCGGCAAAAAGATCGTAACCGTTGTCCCCTTCTTTGCCCCCTGTTTTTTTAATACCTGAGAAAAGCGACAAACCTCTCGGTGAAGTTCAAGGTAGGTAAGAGTTCGCTTTTCCTCCTCTTTCTCTCCCTGCCAAAGAATCGCTGCTTTATTACGGCGTATCGTTTGCAGGTGACGATCGAGACAGTTATAACTTGCATTTAGTGTAGCTCCTTTGAAAAATGAAACATAAGGAGCTTTTATCTTTCCAATGATGGAAAAATCCTTCTCAATGACACTCTCCCAATTCTTAAACCAGTGAAGATTTTTTGCTTGTTCTGCCCAGAATTCTTCTGGAGATTCAATAGATTGCTGATAGAGTTTTTCGTACTGAGAAAGATTTTGAAAATATGAAACTTGAGAAAATGTATCTTTGGGAAGGAAAGATCGTTCCTCCTGAAGTTTTGTTTCAATACTGACACTCATCGTCTAGCTCCTTAAAATGGCACTAACGCAGTAATTTCAGAAGCGTTACTTTGTCCATCTTGATTAAAAGATCTCACCTCAACCCGATACTCTTTTTTTAATGCTGTTTCACTCTTCAATGCTGCCACATCTTCCCCTGTAAACAGATCCAGTGAATACTCACAAAGGCCTGCCGTATATCCATCAAGCGCACGATGATTGCATCCATTTGGAAGAATCGTTTCTTCAAAGACATCTTCTCCACCAACTTCCTCCACACGTACCGTATAACCTTCAGCACTATCTACCGGAAACCACCGCACTTTCATTCCAACTTCTAATGTTTTCTCTCCACCTTTTTCTCCCACCGATTGACTACAACCAAATCCGATCAAGCATACCACACACAAAACAAATCTTTTTATCATGCACTGACACCTCTGGCTGACTCATCACTCACGCGTTTTACCGCGTGAGCGGATCTCTCTAGTTGATTAAACAACACCGACATAAAACGCTGCTGCTCCTCTGGTGATAAAAATTCCCCATGAAGTTTTAGCATGAAAAGTTCACCTGATCGTTGAACAAACGATCGTAATTTCACTCCATCCTTTTCTGTTGTAAAAATCGCAAGCTCTTCATTGCCTTTAAACGCGTTCCAATCATTTTTAGTAAAATGATAATGATCCCTCCATCGCTGCTTAGAAACAAGTTCAATACCTAATGATCGTAGGGATTGAAAAAACTGATCAGGTTTCCCAATCGCGGTTACTGCTGTCCCCCGTTTCCCCATGAAAGATTCAAGCGAATGTGTTTCTCCGCTGTACGCATCAATAAAAGAAAACGGATACAAAAAGAAATTAAAAAGGGGCTTTTCTTTAAAAAGTTGCTCCTTCTCTCCTTTTTTTGACTCTCCTTTTATTGAATGCTTATCAGAAACTCGCTTTAAAAAGATCACCATCGTTGCTCTTTGAAACGCTTCATGAACATTTTCACGAAGCGTTCCCGAAGGTAGACATACTTCATTATGCAATGTTTCTAGGGATTCGCTGTGGGTGCTTCGGTCGACAATCACAATCTCCACATCTCTACTGAGACGTCGATGCTGTAAACCATCATCTAAGATAACAGTTTTGCCAAGTTGCTTTTCATAGATGTATTGTACCCCGCATGCTCGATCTCTTGAGACGACTACGGAGATCTTCTCCCCTAATACCTGCTGATATAACGCCGCTTCATCTCCAACCTCAATAGGCAGATCATTTTCTGTAACACAATGTGGTCCTTTATAACGACCTCCGTAGCCTCGAAGGAGCACCACAGGAGAGAGCTCTTCTGCTTCTAATTGCTTTGCAAGATAGAGGCAGAAAGGAGTTTTCCCACTCCCCCCAACGGTGACATTCCCTACACTAATTACTGGTAGAGGTGCTGTTATTATGTGAAATATTTTACGATCATAGAGTGTATTTCTTACACTCATAAGTTTTTCGTAGAGATATCCAACTGGACGCAGTATCTGACTTCCTGGAAAGAGTCTCTCCATAACCTTGAATCAGAAAATTACATTACTTAATGACTACGGAACTTGTTCCATTTACTCCAAAACGAAGCTCTCGTCTCGCACGTTCATAATCTAAAAGTAGCGTGGTAAGCGAACGATGTATTTTTTTTGTTGCCCCAAGGTTTCCTTTCCATACCCGATGGGCAATTTCGCCATAGAGCATCCGAAGCTCCTGATCACGAACACACTGAACTATTACATCAGCAAGAGCTGCACTGGTTTCTACTTCAAACACTCCTCGATGCTTACGAAGTTCGACGATGGCATCTCGAACATTGCTCGTGTAAGGACCAACGATGATCGCACTTTTATATGCTGCTGGTTCCAGTGGATTATGTCCTCCATAATTTACTAATGTTCCTCCAACAAAGGAACAATCAGCAAGGGCATACACTCTGCTTAATTCTCCTATAGTATCAAGAAGCACTACCTGAGTTTTTTGAAGGTAATGAGAGTTACTCCTTCTTGAAAACTCAATATTATAACGATTGAGTAGTTCAGCTACCGCTTGAAACCTTTCTGGATGACGCGGAGCAATAATCATTTGCAACTCAGGAATAATAGCACGCGCCGAGATATAAGCGGCAATGACGGAAGCATCTTCTTGTGGACGCACACTTCCTGCAACAAAACATGGTTTTTGCCGATCGAGCCCAAAACCATCACTAAAGCTGCGTAGTTGCTCAGCGCTGAAACTCTCTACTTCGCGATCGTATTTTGTTGATCCGACGACCTCAATTTTTTCTCGCTCAACTCCAAGGTCAGAAAATCGCTTTGCATCCTGCTCTGTCTGCACACATACCCGATAGAGTGATTTAAGGATCGGCGATAGAAGTACTCGTGCACGGTGATACAATGGAAACGAAAAATCAGATACCCTCCCATTGACAAGTAATACCGGAACTCCTCGACGCTCTAAGGTTATTAACAACCCTGGCCACAATTCTGTTTCTGCTAAGACAAACACTTTAGGCTTTATCTTTCTCATTGCCCGATCAAGTATCCAGGGATGATCAAAGGGAAGTAAACAAGGGTTCTCACAAAGACCTCTCACCAGCGCCTCTCTCTTTCCTGTTACCGAAGTGGTTGAAACAAACACTTTAATATCAGGAAAATCTCTACGCAGAGCACTAACAATACTTACCAAGCCCCCAACTTCTCCAACAGAAGCCGCATGCAGCCAAACAACCTCCCGTGAATCATCCTCTGCTAATTTTAGCCAATCCCCCCCACACATCCGTTCGCTAAGGGTGTGGCGCCAAGACCGGACAAACACTCCTCGAAGCAAGGCTGGAATAAGCAGCACCGTTGCTATCCAGGAATAAACTATTTGTGTTACGCTTGCTTTCATTGACGAATCATTGCGGTCGGCTTCTCAGTTTGGGTATGCTCCTCTTCATTTGCAAATTGCAACCGATAGAGTTTCGCGTACTCTCCGTTTTGTTTAAGGAGCTGCTCATGTTTACCGGTTTCAACTATTTTACCACGCGACATCACGACGATTTTATCTGCATGCCGTACCGTGGCAAGTCGATGAGCGATAATCAGCACTGTCTTTCCTTCCATTAATCTTTGAATCGCCTCTTGAACTAAGAGTTCAGACTGACTATCGAGTGCTGCCGTAGCTTCATCAAGAATAAGAATTGGTGCATTCTTTAAAAGAGCTCGCGCAATTGATAAACGTGCTCGCTCTCCTCCTGAGAGCCGATATCCCTGCTCACCAATGACGGTATCATACCCATTGGGAAGTCTCATAATAAACTCATGCGCATTAGCGTTTCTTGCTGCAGAGAGCACTTCCTCTCGAACGGCTGATAAGTGACCATAGGCAATATTATGGAACACCGTGTCGTTAAAAAGAAAGGTATTTTGATGCACAACCCCTATCGCACTTCGCAATGAGCAAAGTGTGACATTTCGAATATCTTTTTTGCTAATAAAGACACCTCCTGTTTGTGCTTCAAAAAATCGTGGAAGTAAGTTCACCAAAGTTGATTTACCTCCTCCAGACATTCCCACCAAAGCTACTTTCTCTCCGGCTAAAACTTTGAGCGAAATATCTCGAAGGGCATACTCCTTGTCGTTCTCGTTATA
Organism: uncultured Bdellovibrionales bacterium; assembly: GCA_964505555.1. GTDB lineage: Bacteria > Bdellovibrionota_C > UBA2361 > SZUA-149 > CAZDIO01 > CAZDIO01. Next base: position 6,032 of record CAZDIO010000130.1, on the reverse strand, counting down.
ACGAAAGGAAACATTTCGTATTTCAATACTTGGCTCAGTCACAATAAGCGTATCTGCATCAGCACGATCACTAATTTCTTGGGGAGTATCTAATATCTTAAAAATTCGCTCTGCTGCGGCAATGCTCGATTGAATTGCGTTATTTACTCGTCCTAATTTTTTGAAAGGTTCGTAAAGAAGAAAAAGTGCAATAATAAAAGCAATAAAATCTCCTTGGGTTCTTACCCCACTAATAACGCTGAGTCCCCCATAGAGAATGACAAGGGAGATTGCAATTCCAGCAATAAACTCATTACTTGGACCAGAAAGTGCTCCATACTTCTCTGCCCGGATCAAAGATTTTGTGAGCTGCTCATTTTCATTATGAAAGCGCTTTTGTTCATACGGCTCCATAGAAAATGCTTGAACGACTCGATGACCCACAATAATCTCTTGCAAAATGTTAGTAAGGCCTCCTAACTTTTCCTGACCAAGGCGCGAATGCCTCCGAATTTTTTTTCCAAACTTCATCATCGGAAATAAGCCTACCGGAAAAGCCACTAAGGAAAGAAGAGCAAGAACCGGGTCGAGATAAATCGCTGCGGCAGCAAGAGACAGAGTACGCACACTATCTCTTAAAATTGAAGCAACTCCCTCGGTCAGGGCGCTCCGTACCAGGAGCGTGTCATTGTTAACACGAGAGATAAGCTCCCCTGTTTGATGTTTGAAATAAAAACTTGGAGAGAGAAAAAGAAGATGTTTTCCAAGATCATCCCGAAGATCACTAACGATAGAAAGTCCTATTGCATTGGTGAGATACTGCTGAAGAAAAGCAAACACTCCTCGAAACACAGCAAACACCACGATAATCATCGGCAAGAGATAGAGCATATTTTCCTGATGAGAACCAAAGATGTCATCAAGAATACTTCTAATTAAAAATGGAATTGCACCGTCTGTGGCTCCATAGAGCACCATCGCTAAAATCGCCACGGTAAACTTTTTACGATATGGCTTAAGGTATCCAAGTAATCGAAAAAAGGTTTGTCTTCCAGTTTCTTCTGATTTTATCGTCATGTATCTCTTTACTTAGAAAAAAGTCTCGTTGGTTTATCACCCAGCAACTTCAAAGCAAGTTCCGCTGCTCGAAATGCTGCCGTATTATTTTCTGACCTTACGGTGAGATCCTTTACCGACCAAGACTTACTCAGCAGTCGAGATCTTATCAGACCAAGCTTACTCCTCGCCCCTTCCAATTTCTGACGGTCGCCAAGAAAGGATTCTATCTCTGCAACGAGTCTCTCTACCGTAACCTCATTTTGCAGTAGCTCAGGCACCAGTTTCTCACCGGCAATTACATTTACCATCGCAAAATGCTTCACCCCACGCACAAGCAATCGTGCCGCAACGTAAGTCAGCGGAGAAAATTTATAGACAACAATCATCGGCGCTTGGAGCAAGGCTGCCTCAACGGTAATCGTTCCTGAAGCAAGAACAGAAAGATCCGAACTTGCCAAACATCGCTCTGTTTCATTCTGAACAAAAACAATAGAACGATCCTCTCCATGAAGGAATGAACGAACCCAGGCAAAATCTAAATTCCCTGCAACTGGCACAATGGCCTGTAAATCAGGTCGCACCTGTTTAAGCTTTTGAAAAGACTCGATCATCACAGGAAACAATCGTTGCACTTCCGCACGTCTACTTCCAGGACAAAGCCCAAGCACAGGAAGATGAGCATCAAGCCCAAGAGATGTTAGAAACTCATCTCGCTTCAGATCCAAGGGAGGACGATCCAAGAAGGGATGTCCGACATAGGTAGCAGGAAGACCATGTTTTTGAAAAAAACTTTCTTCAAAGGGGAAAATCGTTGCTGCCTCATCGATATATTTTTTCATAAACTTCACCCTCCCTTTTCGCCATGCCCAGACTTGGGGGGTAATAAAATACATCGTTTTAACTCCTCGACGATGAAGTGCTTTTGCAAGTCGAAAATTGAAATCTGGAAAATCAACAAGAATTAAAAGGTCGGGACGTCGCTTTTCCGCCTCCCGTATGAGCGTCCGATATGATTGATAAATCTTTGCTAAGCTAGCAAAGACCTCTGTCAAACCCATCACCGATCCTACCGTTTCTGAATCAACAACAGTTTCAACTCCAACTTCACGAAGTTTCGCCCCCCCCATACCAAAGAGCTGAATTTCTGGGTTGAGTTTGGTCAGTGCGCTTGCTAATGCTGCAGCATGTTGATCGCTTGACGCTTCGCCAGCAGCGATCATTACCGTTTTGTGTTTCAGCACTTCCTGCTGAACTGTTTCTCTTTTAACTTGGGCTCGCATATTAATGGTTTACAACGATGTTGTTTCGGTCTTCTTCCCCGAGAAGAAAAAAATTGGCATCAAATGCCTCTCGAATTCGGTCCGCTAATTCTAATGCTTGCAAACCATCTTCTCCACTCACTTCTGGCTGGCCTCTTGTCACTACGGCTTCAATAAAAGAAGATATCTCATGTTCAAGTGCGTCACGTTCTGCAATTGAGATATCGGTAATGGAGATCTCAGGGATAGCACTCGCCAGTGTCTTTTTTCCTTTCGTATAAACTTTTAGCGTTTTTTGTCCGTAATCAAGCGAGATATACACCTCTGGTTGAAAGATACGAATGCTTCGCTCAGATTTAAATGCTGCTCGACTTGCGGTGACGTTTGCAATCGCTCCATTTTCAAAGGTAAGTCGAGCATTAGCGATATCAATTGAATTCGTCAGCACGGGCACCCCCACCGCTTCAACTGCTTTTAGTGGTGATTGAGCCAGGTGAGAGACGATATCGATATCGTGAATCATCAGATCAAGTACCACATCAACATCAATCCCTCTTCCAGAAAACGGTGTAATCCGTCTTACCTCAAAAAACCGTGGCTTCGTTAACACTCCTTTAAGGGCACGAAAGGCGGGATTAAACCTCTCTAAATGTCCAATTTGAAGAATTCTCTGATGTTTTTTAGCAATGGAAATAAGTTCACGTGCTTCCGAAGTCGTTCGTGTCATTGGCTTCTCAACAAGCACATCCACTCCGTGGGCGAGTAAAAATGAAGCAATATCAAAATGCATCGAGGTTGGTGTTGCCACCGTCGCGCATTGAACTCCTAACAATGGAAGTTCACGATAATCCTGAACGAACTTAGTTTTCCATTTTTTAGCGATCTTTTTGCCTTGGGTAATATCGGTATCGACCACACATTCAAGAGTTGCGTTTTGTGCCCGATAAAGTTTCTCGGCATGGTATTGTCCAAGGTATCCAACACCCACCACAGCTGCCTTAATCACAGAGATTCTCCCAAGTAGAAGCCACAGAAAATTAATATGGGAATCTATAGCAAAACATGAAAATTATAAACGCTTAAGAAAACATTATTTCTGTTGAGAGTCGTTATTTTGTCACTAATATGGTCCGTTTATGACTTTTGAGAGGCTCTCTGAGCCCAGCAACTTATAGAAAGTCAATAAAATCGCTTTATAAGTGTTTTATTGCCCTGCTTTGAAAAATACGCTGATATCGACTCTCGTTTTACTTTCTATTAAACAGGACCAGCTTAAGAAGAGTCATTGACGCTAGCCCCCATTGATTATGAAAAAATCTATAAAAATTGCATTTACATTACTCTTACTTCTTACGGTTATCGTTATTGGATTGATTTGGAATCTTAATTCCATCGTTGAAAAGTTTCGCCCTGATATCGAGGATCTTGCTTCAAAAAGTATTGGCCAAAAGGTGGCAGTAGGAAAAATTCAAGCAAGATTATTTCCTCAAGTAGCCATTGAAGTATCAGATCTACAACTTCCTGCAGATCATCAAATCAAGACAATCTTTCTTGAAACAAACCTCACTGATATTTTTCAAAAGAAACTTTCTATTTCTACCTTTCGAATACAAGACACTGAAATCGAGATCCTCCACCGCGCAGACGGTTCTCTCTCTGTAATGGGGATTCCTATCGAAAAAAATAAAGATCAAAAGAAAGAAAAAAATGAACCTCTTCAAGCTGCCCATGCTCCTCTCTCCTCGAAAGAAAAGAGCGCTTCTTCCTTTACATTTTCCCTTCAAGATCTCCTTATTCAAAACGTTTCCGTTCGCTACCGCAACGAAAAGATGATCCCACCCCACCCCATCCTCATCAATAACATCAATGCCCATATCTCTCATATTGATCTTTCAGGATCGGCAACCATTGATCTTGAAGCCTCTTTTCTTTCTTCTACAAAAAACCTTCAGTTAAAAGGAACGCTTGGAGATCCGACGAAAGAACACCAAACAGATTGCACAGGAGAACTAACAAACGTCTCCCTCTCAGCTCTCTCTGAGCTCTTATCGGCCTACAAGATTACCGCTAATTCACTTCCCTTTGCCGATCCGATGTCCTTAAAAACGGTGTTTAAATCTGAAGGAAAAACGCTTATTGTTACCTCCACTGTAAGTGGGAATAAAGGTCCAATTACGATCGATCTTCATTCGCTATTAACTGAGAAAAAAAACAAACTTAAACTTACAGCTCCCGAACTGATCGCAAAGGAGGTTCCTATTACGGATCTTCTTGTGAATCTGGAAAATACCCCTACTCATCTTTCTCTCCTGCCTAGCGCATTTCTGGCGTTTGGAGGGGCCCTCTCCTTTGAAGGACAAATGATCGACAACAAGGAAAAAACGCTATCTTTTGCACTTACCGGCCGGAAACTCCAGGCCGGAGAGATCTCAACCCTTATTAAGAAAAGTGCGATAACTCTTCAAGGAACAATCTCCGCGCTTGATTTTAAAACTTCAGGAGAAGGAAGTCGATTTAAAGATACCGCATCTGGAGCTCTCTCCTTAGATGTGAAAGATGGGGCCCTTCAAGGTATCAATATTTTTGGGCAAGTCTTAGGTAAATTAAAAAACATTCCTGGCGCATCTGTCGCTGTTCTCTCTTCCGTTCCAGTGGAGTTTCGCTCACTGATCGATGGAGACACGACCCCCTTTGGGGAACTTATGCTTCGGTCAGTTTTTTCAAGCGGCAATGCACAGATCAATACTTTCTCCATTGTGCACCATCTCTACGAAATCTCGGTAAGTGGTGAGGTATCATTTGCTGGCGCGCTTAAACTTCGTGGAAAATTCAAGCTAACACCGGTGCTTACAGAAAAAATGCTCATCAAGGAGCCAAAACTCAAACTACTTCTTGATGAGAGAAACAATCTGGTTATACCAATCACAATCGTTCGAGAAGGAACGAGCGCTGTGGTGCTCCCTGATGTGGAGGATATCTTTGAAAGAGCAGCAAAAAACACAGCAAAAGATGCTGCTGAAAAAGCGCTTGAGCGTGTTGCGCCAGGGCTTGGTGGAGCTTCTAAAGTTCTAGATTCTCTCTTTAAATAACCGACAAAGATACTGCTTTAGGTTTTTTCCGCGCAAGAACTCTCTTTCGAAGAGAGAGCAATGGGGGTATAAGGCGTAAGGCATGCCTCTCTGAGCTCAGTCGTGTTTGTCGTAAGATCAGGGAAGAATGTGCTTTTAACTATTAACTTTAATCAACTGTATAAAGAGAGTTACTGATATGAGAAATAAAGTAGTTGCACTACTCGTTGCTTTTGGTCTTGTTGTACTTGCATCCGCAAATGCTTTTGCCGCTACCGAGAAGTTCACAGGAACGGTAAAGGTTATGGGCACAGCTGTTCATTTTGAAACTGCTGATGGCAAAAACTTCATGGTAACACCAAATGAGATGCAAAAAGAGCTCTCAACAATGAATGGCAAGACCATCTCTGTTGAAGGGTCAACCACCGGAACAAACCTGACGATTACGAAAATTGAAAAGTCAGACCATATGGGCGGAAGCACTCATACCTCAAATCCAACGCATTGATAGCGTTCCCCATGGTATCCATTTACCTGGGAGCCGGAGGAGAATGTTCATTCTCCCCCGGTTTTTTTTTGTCGCTTAGCCGTTGGACTCTCCTTTAAAATTAGAATAAAGTCGAAACCATGTCGCGAATAAAAGAAATATTCGATCGGATCACAGAAC
>CAZDIO010000129.1:0-13725 GCA_964505555.1 uncultured Bdellovibrionales bacterium | reverse complement strand
GCTCCGCTCGCAACGACAGGGTCGAACCTCGGGGGCCCGGGCTCACAAGACAGCGGCGTGAGCGTAACCTATGTCTCACTCCTCCCTCCCTTGACAATCCTTATTTCCCTGCTACACTTCAGTTAAATAAAGCACTTTAGTAAGTTACAGTGAGGTATATGGAAAAGTGGGAAAGTGAGCATACCGATGCCTTATTTAAGGCCATTCTTGCCCTAAGAAACTCTCGTGAAGCAAAGAAATTCCTTCGAGATCTCCTTACTGAACCTGAAATAAAAGAATTTTCTAAAAGATGGCAGGCAGTTCGCATGCTTAATAACAAAGTTCCATACTCGGTTATTGAGAGCGAAACTCATCTTAGTTCAGCCACAATTGCTCGAATATCTAAATGGCTTCAAAGTGGGATGGGTGGCTACCGTTTAATGCTTAACCGTCTTTATCCCGCAGACAATGGCGCAGCCCAAGATCGGAAATAGCGATCTTTTCAATTATAAAGCTCCTCCTCTCTAACAAATTCCATAAAATCTCTCGCCTTTAAAAATAATTTTCAGATCACGTTCTTTTTTTCTTGACTTTAGTTAACTAAAGCGGTTATCACTTTCATCAGCTAAAGTGCTTTAGTTAACTAAAGCAGTTCTTTGACATCGCGAGAAAGGTAGAAGTGGATGTTTGCTCTCTCATCAGTTTTCTTTTTGGAAGCTGCTTAGAGGGTAGACGTCGCCAACAAAGGGAGAAGTAAAGGAAGAGGGAAAGAGGCATGAGAGAGTCTCCAACGTGGGGGCTCGATGCATCTGTCATTAGGGAGATTTGTTTACTCCCACTGCATAATTCGAGGAGCATTGTATGAAGTCGACGAGAATACAGAGCAATTGTGGTTCGCCAGTACAAACGACTCAGCCAAGTGCGAAACAGAAGAACGTTCGCAGGACATCCACCGGATCGGACGCAACTCCAAAGAAGGGACCGCAAAGTTACCTTCATGCTCCGATGTTTCCGGGGCATCTCGTTGCCCACGGCATGGTGTGAATTATTCGGCGCGGCGAGTAAGTGCTTTCCAACCCTCATTGCGCTTACTCGGTTAATACCATTGAGGGTTAGACAACGGCGACGTCCTAACCCTCAAAATTTTTTCATTACTTTTTTGTTGTTACGAATCCCCCCTTGTCATGTATGCACCCTCCGGAGTTGTCAAGAGGGGGAGCAATGATATAGAGAGGCAAGAGTCTGTCTACAACAATAAAAGGGATGCACATGAGTTCCAAATTATTAAAAATATCAACCATAATTTTTCTTCTTAGTTTATCCGCCATTTCATCTGTGGCTGCACAGACACCAAAATCCGTTGAGCAAAGAATCTACAAAATCGGCGTCTCAACAGCACTAACCGGCAGTGCGGCCACTTACGGTCAAGACATCCGCGATGCATTGCTTTTTGCGAATGAAAAACTAGGAAACGGCAGATTTAAGTTGATCATTGAAGATGATCGTTGTCACCCCAAAGATGCCGTAACAGTAGCGCACAAGTTTATTGATGTTGATAAAGTTGATTTTGTTCTTGGCTTTGCTTGTAGCGGCGCAGCCCTTGGGGCGCTGCCGCTTTATGAGCGAGCAAAAATCCCAGTAATTGTTATCGGAGCATCCTCGCCAAAGGTGGCAGAGGCTGGTGAATATATCTTTCGCACTACCCCAAGCGATCTCTATGCAGCAGATGCATTGTATGGATTAATAAAGAAAAAACAAAAGTCTGTAGCACTCCTATCAGAACTGACTGATTACGCTCAGGACCTAAAAAATGCCTTCGTCGCACGTAATCAAAGTAATGAGCTGACGATTATCACCAAGGATTACCTTCCTGATAGCGCAGATTTTAAAACACTTCTCTTAAGTATCAAGTCAAAAAATCCTGAGGCGATCTTTATTAACACCCAAGCAGAGAGCACATTTGCAACCATCCTCAAACAACTTCATGAACTAGGATGGAAGATTCCAGTTTACGGCGCCTACTGGCCAGGAAGCCCTGCTCTTCTTTCTGTTGCTAAAGAGTATTTAGAGGGTGTCCAGTTTGCTGATACTCCATCACTAAAGGGCATTCTTAACAGTGAAGGACAGGCGCTCTTTAAAGAATTCGTAGCGCAGTATGGTTCTCCTCGAAGCTACGAATCAGTTTTTGCCTCCGCCTACGCAGCGTTTAGCGCCCTTTCGCAGACAGTCAGTGAAGGGCATGGTGATGATGTGAAGAGTTATCTTAGTAACACAAAGTTTAATGGAATCTTTGGTCCCTTCTCGTTTGATCAGCAAGGAGAGATCGTGGGGATGGAGTTTTCTCTGAAGAAGATTGAAAATGGCGAAGTTGTGTTGATGAATGAGAAGTAGGAATCAAATATGGTTAGGATTGCTTGATTATTGAACACAGAGTTTCACAGGGTTACACAGAGTCTGGGACATAGTTAAGGTAATTCAAACTCTGTGTAACCCTGTGAAACTCTGTGTTCAACCCTTCTCTTCTTCTTCCTTCGAAGAGCGCTGTTAGTCAGGTTTAAGAAACATAATCTACTGAAGAGTTGCAGAAATTAGCTGGATCTGCTAAGGTCCCCCTCGTAAGGCTTTAACAAACCAATCCTTTGCAGATCTTAGATGGTGTAGGGGGTTGCTTTTATAATCTCCTTCCACCGAGTTCCCTGCGTTCTCACCTCGCATGCACTAGTTTGCGAATGACTCAACACAGTTGTTCATCGCTGGAATTACAATTTAGGACGCAAAAAACAAGTACCATGAATACTATTACATTTTCTGATCTCAATCTTTCACAACCAATTCTTCGAGCCTTGGCAGAGGAGAAGTATACCTCTCCAACTCCAATCCAAGAAAAATCCATTCCGCATGTTTTAACCGGGGGGGATATCTTTGGGTGCGCACAAACAGGAACGGGAAAAACAGCGGCGTTCTCCCTTCCGATCTTAGAGCTCCTTTCCAAAAATTCGCGACCCCGAAAGGCGTGGTCCACACGAGCGTTAGTGTTAACTCCAACCCGAGAGCTTGCTCTTCAGGTGCGAGAAAACATCGCCATCTATGGACGACACGTTTCGTTAAAGTCGGCAGTTGTCTTTGGTGGAGTAAGTTTAAAAGGACAGATTCGAAATCTTCAAAACGGCGTAGATATTCTTGTTGCTACTCCGGGAAGGCTTCTTGATCTTTTCAATCAACGATATTTAAACCTGAGCGAAGTAGAGATTTTTGTTCTTGATGAAGCAGACCGGATGCTTGATATGGGCTTTATGCCTGATGTGCAGCGCATCTTAAAGCAGTTGCCAAAAGAGCGTCAAAACTTACTTTTTGCAGCGACGATGCCTCCTAATATTTTACGTCTTGCCTCAAGCATTCTAAAAAATCCACTGAAGATTGAAGTTGCTCCAGCCTCAACGCCAGCAGAAAAGATCGATCAGAGCGTTTTGTTTGTAGAGCGTGAAAATAAATGCGCTCTTCTGCATACGGTTTTAAAAGACGAAGCAGTAAAGAGAGTCTTGGTGTTTACGCGAACAAAACGTGGTGCAAACCGTGTTGCAAAGCGGCTCTATGATTCAGGTATCCGCGCAGATGCGATTCACAGCGATAAATCACAAAATGCACGGCAGAAAGCTTTGTATGACTTTAGTCGGGGTAAAATTCGTGTCCTTGTAGCAACCGATATCGCCGCACGAGGAATCGATGTTGATGGAATTTCGCATGTAATTAATTACGAACTCCCAAATGATCCAGAAAGTTATGTTCACCGCATCGGCCGAACGGCACGTGCAAATACAGAAGGGATCGCGATCTCTTTTTGTGACCGAGAGGAGCATAATAGTCTAAGAAGTATTGAACGGTTAATAAGACAAAATGTTCGCGTGGTGGTTGATCACCCGTATCATTCAACCTCTCGGGATATCTCCCGCGGTGGAGGAAGACGACGAAGCGCCCATCGGTATTAAGAGGATTGGGTTAGGTTTCGGGTTCTGTAGTTTGGTTATAGCGGATGATTATTGAACACAGAGTTTCACAGGGTTACACAGAGTTTAAATTATCTTAATTGATTCCCAAACTCTGTGTAACCCTGTGAAACTCTGTGTTCAATTCTCTTTTCTTCACCTCTAAGGCGTTTTCTATCAGCTTTAACATACACAACCCTCTAGAACCCCCTTAAAATTCAACAAGTTACCCCAGACAATTTGCGATAAAATTATTTTCCAAGTATTAATCTCAAATTACTCTAATCAGTTATTTGCTTCATCCAGATATGAACTTAATGAATGGAAAAATTAGAGGCGTTAAAGAGCCTCTAGTTGGTAGCGTGGAGATTGATGCGGTCTCTAAGCGCTTTCGTAAACACACCCTTACGAAAAAGACCTACACCACGGTAAAAACGAGTCTCATCGCTCGGTTCTTTCGAAAAAAGTTCCATGAGGGAAACTTCATCCAAGCACTCAGTTCAGTTTCTCTCTCTATCCCATCAGGCAGTGCGATCGGAATTATTGGAAGGAACGGCTCAGGAAAATCTACCCTTCTTAAACTGATCTCAGGAATTTATCGCCCCGACTCTGGGCAGGTCAAAGTCAATGGTCGGATCTCTGCACTGATTGAACTTGGTGCGGGGTTTCACCCTGATTTTACGGGGCGAGAGAATGTCTATCTTGGTGGAGTGATGTACGGACTGACTCGCAAAGAGATCCAATCCCGCTTTGATCAGATCGTCTCTTATGCAGGGCTTTCTGATTTCATTGATGATCCAGTAAGAACGTATTCTTCCGGAATGTATATGCGGCTTGGCTTTAGTCTTGCCGTTCATACCGACCCCGATATCCTCCTTGTTGATGAAGTGCTTGCGGTGGGGGATGCCGCCTTTGTGGGGCGGTGCCACGAGACGATTAGTGAATTTAAGCGGCAGGGAAAAACACTGATCTTGGTAACACATGACCTTAATGCGGTTGAGAGATGGTGTAATGAAGCGGTGTGGCTTGAAAAAGGGGTCGTTCGAAAAAAAGGCGAACCTCGAGAGGTAATCGATACGTATCTTCAGAAGATCCACGAAGAAGAAGAGATCTCTTTAGAGGTTGAAAATGCGCTTCGTTCTCGAGAAGCGCTTTCTACAGAGGAGGTCTCTACCGGCTTAGGAAAAAGACGGTGGGGAAGTAGAGAGGTTGAAATTACGGATGTGCGAATGAGCACCTCTTCAGGCCAGGTTCGATGGCTTTTTAATGAAGAAGATGAGGTGCTGATTGAAGTTGATTATACCTTCCATAAGAAGGAAACAGATCTCGTTTTTGGAATTGGGATTCTTCATGCAGATGGGATGTGTCTTTTTGGGACAAATACAGAGATTGAAAATATCGCCGTGCCTATTCCTCAGTTTGAGAAGAGTTCATCAAGCGAGATGCAAAAGTTATCAGGAACCTTTCGCTACAAAATTAAACGGCTTGGTTTAGTAGAGGGAAACTACTATCTTGATGTGGCTTGTCACAAGAAGGATGGCTACCCTTATGACTATCACCACCGGCTTCATAAGTTTACTATTCGCAGCATCAGCGGATACCATGGGGTGTTTAGCCCTGAACATTCTTGGAGTTTCGCACCGAAATATCCCTTTCAAGAACATGAAACAAACATCCCAAGAAGTGAGTTGCTCATAAAAGGAGTAGGATGAAACGAAATTTAGTCGAACTCTGGCGTTACCGAGCACTGATCTGGGCATTAGTATGCCGTCATCTAAACGCTCGCTACCGGGGCTCAGTGCTTGGATTTATCTGGTCGTTTCTTAATCCACTTTGCATCATCGCGGTGTATTCATTAGTGTTTCGCTACTACATCCGTTTTGAGTCTGTGGAGCACTACACGCTGTTTCTTTTTGCAGGACTCCTTCCTTGGATCTGGTTTTCAAGTGGACTTCTTGAAGCGACCTCGGCGATCTCTAGTGGGGGAAGTTTGATGACAAAAGCGCTCTTTCCCCCCCAGATTCTTCCCGTCGTTGCGGTGCTTACCAATTTAATTAACTTCTTGTTTGCAATCCCGCTTCTTCTTGGTTTCATGCTCCTTGTGGGGATCTCACCCGGGATTAGCTTTTTATCCCTTCCAGTAGTTTTATTTGTAGAACTACTCTTTTTATTAGGACTAAGCCTTGCGCTTTCTGCTCTCAATGTTCACTACCGTGATATCCAACATATTTTAGGAAACCTGCTTACCCTGTGGTTTTTTCTCTGTCCGATTATTTATCCTATTACCAATGTCCCCGAGAGATTCCGTTTTACCCTCACCCTAAACCCCGTCGCTTCTTTTACCGCGATGTATCAAGATATATTTCTTAATAAGACGATGCCAGATTGGTCACATCTCGGGATCGTCTTTTGTATCTCCCTTCTAACATTTATGATTGGAAACTTTATTTTTAATCGCTACCGTGAAGGCTTTGCAGAGCTTGTCTAATGGAGATTCATCAGTTTGTTCATACGCTTAATTACGGAGATGCGATCTCTGGAGAGGCGATTACGATCTCAAAAATACTCCGTGAGCAAGGGTTAGGAGGGGAGATCTTTAGTGTTCATGCACACGAAAAAGTAGCGCATCTAACAAAAAACTATGCGAATTTTCCGGGAAATGTTTCATATCTTTCAGAACAAAGAGTTGCCATCCTTCATTATTCCATCGCTTCTCCGCTGAATAAGGTTTATGCAGAGCTTGATGGTTGGAAGAAGGTTCTTGTCTATCACAACCTGACCCCAGAAAAATGGTTTCTTGGCTACAATCAACGGGTGGTTTCAGACCTCAGGCAAGGCCGAGCGGAACTTCCAGCCCTTGCAAAGCTCTCCGATCTTATCGTAGCTGACTCTGAATATAACAAAATAGAACTTGAAGGTTTTGGGATTAGAAACGTTGATGTCCTTCCTTTAGTGCTTGATACCGCAAAGTGGAGCATTCCTGCCAATGAGGGGATTAAGCAGATTCTTAAAAAAGAGGGAGAGAAGAATATCGTTCATGTAGGACGGCTTGCTCCAAATAAGTGTATTGAAGACATTATTAAGGCCTTTTATTTTTATCACCACAAGATTGAGAAGAAAAGTCGGCTCTGGATCGTTGGAATTGATATTGATACAGAGATCTATTCTTTTGAACTTCGAAGGTTAGTTTCAGAGTTGAGGCTCCAAGAGGCGGTGAGTTTTGTTGGTGCGGTTGCTGACTCGGAGTTGAGATCTTTTTATGAAGCAGCAGATCTTTATCTTTGTATGAGTGAGCACGAGGGATTTTGTTTACCGCTTGTGGAAGCGATGTATTTTGGGCTTCCGGTTATCGCCTATGATGCCTGTGCGGTGGGAGATACTGTTGGTGCTGCTGGGTTGCTTCTTAAGGAAAAACACCCTGCAAAAGTTGCAGAATTAATGAATATTCTTTTAACTGATCCACTGTTACGAAGTGAGGTCGTAAGATTAGGCAGGCAACGGGCAAGAGACTTTAGCGATGAGCCCTTTCAAGCAAGTTTCAACCGCTTTGTGTTAGAGAAACTGAATCAGAGCTTTGACCTTAAACGATCACCGGCTTCAGAAGTACAAACGAGTGCTTCATGAGTATCCGAGTTGGTTTAGATCTTCGCCCCACAGAAGAGGGATTTAAAGCGCACTTTGGTCGGGGCACTGGTCGGTATGCCGCTGAGTTATCACGGGAGTTATTGACGGGAGATTATTCCGGGATAGAGATAATCCCTTTCTTTCGAAAACATACTCAGGCGGGAAAGCTTAGTAACTTCATCCTTCAAAAAAGCCCGATCGGGAAGGTTACCTTTGAAACGCAGTTTGTTCTTCCCGGAGCGATTGATAATTTACAAATCGATCTTTTTCATTTTTTCTCTCATGGAGACGCACCAGCCCGATCAAATGTTCCTTATCTTGTAAGCGTCTTAGATCTTATCCCCCTTCGCTTTCCAGAGCTCTACCGCGCGAACAAACCTTCTTGGCGGTATCACTTTGCGCGTTTTTTAGAGCACCAATCGATAAAAAAAGCGACCGGATTTATCGCAATCAGTGAAGCAACAAAGAGAGATCTGATTGAATTTTTTCAAATTGAAAAAGAGAGAATTATCGTTACCCCTCTTGCCGTAGGAGGTGACTTTAAGAATAGAGATCTCTCGGTAGATTCTTGGGAGCTCGATATGGTCTCGCAGCGGGCACATTTTAAGCTCCCTCTTGATCACCCTATCCTTCTCTATGTAGGAGGAATTGACCCTCGAAAGAATGTTTCTTTCTTGTTGGAGGTGTTTTCAGAGGTATATGAAAAATGCACCCTTCCAAAGAAGCCCCTTTTAGTTCTTGCTGGGCCTTACGAATCTGATCAACATTATTCAGAGCTTGTTTCCGAGATTAAGAAACGAGGGCTTTTAGAAAAAGTTGTTATGCTCGGATTTGTTCCTGAACAACTTTTAAGAAAGCTCTATCAAGCAGCAAATATGTTCTTGTTTCCAAGTCTCTATGAGGGCTTTGGTCTTCCTGTTCTTGAAGCACTTGCTTGCGGAGTTCCGGTGATTTGTGGAGATAATTCTTCGCTGCCGGAAGTGGCAGGAGGGAGTGCCTTGCTCCTTAAAGATAATGACAAAGAAGAATGGGTAAAAGAGGTTCTTTCGCTTCTTTCTAGCCCGGAGCGTCAACATCAACTCTCCATCCAAGGGGTAGCGCAGGCAAAGAAATTTAGTTGGAAAAACACCGCTTCTAAAACACTTGAAGCGTATATCTACTTTTTGGAGCAAATGGGGAAAAAAGTAAGTGATCGTGAAGTTGAGCGGATCGCTTTGCCTTAGCTACAGGGTTTTGTGCAAAATCTACAGAAAAAACCTGAAATATTAACAAGAGTCTCTCCGATCAATACAAGTCCTGCTCCTGTCGTTAATCATTTTAGATATTTATTTCCTATCCTCCTCACTGGTGCGGCACTTCGCCTTTATTTTCTGTTTCAAGGAAGGTTTGTCATTGACGCTGATGAAGCGATTGTTGGGTTGATGGCAAAGCACATCACAGAAGGGGCTCCCTGGCCGATTTTTTACTATGGGCAGGCATACATGGGGAGTTTTGAAGCAATTTGCACAGCGCTCTTTTTTAAACTTTTTGGACGCTCAAACTTCACTCTACAGTTAACACCGTTTCTTTTCTCACTCGTTCTTATTGTGCTCATTTATAACCTTACACGAAGGTTTACAGATATTTGGGGGGCGCGAGTGGCTGCGTTTCTGAGTGCGGTAGCACCAAATGCACTCATTATTTGGAGCACCAAGGCTCGAGGAGGATTTATTGAGCTTGTGGTCATTGGTACGGCAGCCCTCATCGTCGCTGTTGACCTGTTACGAGAGGAAGATCCAAGAGCAAAAAATTTTATCGTTCTTGGAGCTCTCTTAGGGTTTGGATGGTGGGTTAATAACCAGATTATCTTCTTTATCGCTCCAATTGGACTGGTGTTTCTCTTTCATTTCCTACAAAAGTGGGGAGTTAAGCGTGCCTTTCTCCATGGACTCCTTACTGCAGGGGCTTTTTTTATCGGTGGGTTTCCTTTTTGGTATGCAAACTTGTTTCAAGAACCGAGGTTTTCATCTTTTATACTCCTTTCACAGCGGGCTAAATTAAAAGACGCTTTTGAGCATCTTTTTAAATTCTTTAGCGAGTCTCTTCCGATCCTCTTTGGTGCAAGGAATTTCTGGTCAACAACAGATCTTTTGCCCGGCTTAACCATTTTTTCAGCTCTTCTTGTCCTAACGGTCGTGGTGACAGTGATAAAGCTCTACGGGCTTGAAACTTCAAAAGGAACGAGAACACCGCTTTTGATGCTTCTTCTTTTTTGCGTAACGATGCCGATTATATTCTCAGCAAGTCAATACGGCTGGCTTACACAAGCACCCCGATATCTTCTCCCACTGTATTCGGTGTATTTTGTTTTCATTGGAATCTCTACTTTTTATCTTAGGCGCACCTTTCCAAAAGGTGGAACAACGGCTTCTTTTCTGATCGTGGCTCTTTTTGCAGGAGTTCACCTTAACTCGAACTTCGCAAGTGAAGGAGGGGTGCCTGGGGAGCCGTTTGTTTTTGGTGGAGAAAGGGTTTCAAGGGATCACCAAGAGCTTTACTCCTGGCTAAAACAGGAAAATTACTCACATATACAGACAAATTATTGGATCGGGTATCGGGTAGCATTTGAAACGAACGAAGAGGTCACTTTTTCTATCTTTCGTGGTCCAAAGCAGGTGCGAATCTCTCGATATGAGCAGTTAAAACCCAAATACTATGAGGACTCAGTCCTTGTTCTGGTACCAAAAGAAGCACTTCTTGTTCAGCAAGGTCTTTCAGAGCTTGGATATAAATTTCGAAAAACAGGTGTTGGTGGTTACGTTGTGATTGATAAAATCACCCCTGAGTGGAAAAGAGGGGGGAGACTCTCCATCTCTAAAGACCAGTTACAGGTCTCTTCAGGAGACTCCACAGCGGCCCAGATGGTTGATTCTGATAGTGGATCGAGATGGGGAACGGCTTCTCCGCAACGACCTGGAATGAAGGTAGAGATAGCTTTTAATCAGAAGGTAACACTTTCGGCGCTAACCTTGGATTTTGGATTTTGGAGAAGCGATCTTCCACGGGCGCTTCTTATTGAAGCAAAGGGGGTCGATGGGAAGTGGTGTGTGCTTCTTAATAAACAGCATAACGCTGCGCTTGATTATGTCCTAGAGGATGATAGAACCTGGAATCTGTTCTTCCTCCCAAAAGCGGTGTCAGCAATAAGATTGACCCAGCTAGGAGAGAATGAGGTGTTTGATTGGTCAATTGCGGAGTTGAAACTCTATCAAGCAGATAACAAAAACAGCGCGCAGACAATAGATATTGAGCGTGAAGAGTAACGGCAAAAAGTAGGAGAGTATGGGTTTTAATTGCGGAATAGTAGGCCTTCCAAACGTTGGGAAATCAACAATTTTTAACGCCCTTACCTCAGCTGGGGCAGAAGCTGCGAACTATCCATTTTGTACCATAGAGCCAAATAAGGGAATCGTTGCGGTTCCTGATCCCCGCTTGCAGGTGCTTTCTGAGATCGCCAAATCTGTAAAAGTAGTGC
Source organism: uncultured Bdellovibrionales bacterium (assembly GCA_964505555.1). Taxonomy (GTDB): domain Bacteria; phylum Bdellovibrionota_C; class UBA2361; order SZUA-149; family CAZDIO01; genus CAZDIO01. Next base: position 2,625 of record CAZDIO010000129.1, on the reverse strand, counting down.
CGACGACGATTGAATTTGTAGATATTGCTGGATTAGTGCGGGGTGCATCAAAGGGTGAGGGTCTTGGAAATCAGTTTTTGGGACATATCCGTGCGGTTGATGCGATCGTGCACGTAGTACGGTGCTTTGCTGATGATAATGTGACCCATGTTGAGGGTTCTGTTTCACCGACACGCGATGTTGAGGTCATTGAAACTGAACTTCTTCTTGCGGATCTCTCCACTATTGAAGCGCGAATTGACAAGGTGGCACGCGCTGCAAAGACCGGTGATAAAGAGAAAAAGATTGAATGGGAAGCATTGGAACTTGCAAGGAAACATCTTGCAGAGGGACAAGTGCTTCGTGAGGTTCCTAATACAGAGGGAAAATTCGATTCTCTAGGGCTTCTTACCACAAAACCAGTGGTATTTGTTGCAAACGTATCTGAAAAAGAGGTTGCTTCTGAACCACAAAAGGCTGATGTCGCTACTTTTTTAGGAGAGTTATATCAACTTTCACAAAAGAAACGTTCACCGCTAGTTGTGTTTTGCGGAATGATTGAAGCAGAGATTGCAACACTGCCTGTTGAAGAGCGCGCACTCTTCTTAAGTGAGCTGGGGCTTGAAACATCAGGGTTAGATCGACTTGCCTTAGCTGGATATAACTTACTGGAATTAATTACATTTTTTACTGTTGGTCCGAAGGAGACTCATGCATGGACATGTCAGACGGGCTCAACGGCAAGAACGGCGGCGGGAAAGATCCATTCTGATTTTGAACGGGGATTCATCCGTGCAGAGGTCATTGGGTATGAAGATTTTGTCACCTCATGTGGCGAAAGTGGTGCTCGAGAGAAAGGATTATTAAGAATTGAAGGGAAAGAGTACCTCGTGCGTGATGGTGACATCATGCATTTTCGGTTCAACGTTTAGCGTAATATTGACACAGCGCTACACATCGTCAGCGTTATAAATTCCTCTTAATCAAGGCGAAAATTATTAAGTGTGCTCTGTCACTTTGATGCGCGCGCTTTGAAAGTGATCATCATTTTGTAATCACAAAAACGGAACTGAAGAGTAAAAAGTTTTGCACCATAAAAAAAAGTAGCGCGTTTTTTTTCATTTTCTGCTTTAATGCAACATGAAACATCACTTATCTTATCGACGGACGTTTGATTTTGAAGTAGTCTGTGCGATAAGTTAGGAAGATTTTTATGGTTCCAACTTGTCACTGAAGCTTGTTGATTGGGATGTTTTGAATCGGTGGATAGTGGCGGGAGTTTCTCCGGAACCCTAATATGTAGTGGTAAATGTAAACCATAGGAAGGATAAAAAATGGCAACAAAAAAGAGAAAAGCTGCTAAGAAATCAACGAAGAAGAAAGCTACAAAGAAAGGCGGAAAGAAGAAATCCAAGAGGAAGGCTTCGACCACCGCTAGAAAAGTAGCTATTAGTCGTAAAAAGCCAGCACGTCGCACTGCAAAAAAAGCAGCCGTGACAAAGAAGAGCAAAAGTAAAAAAGTTGCTTGGATGTAGTTGGCTAACGACGGAGGGGGAAACCCCTCTGATTAGCGATTTAACACCGTCAAATGCTTAAAAAGCCTCGGCTTTTAAGCTTTGGCGGTTTTTTATTTCTGCTCCAAAATTGTGCTATTCCTCTTTCTGCATGAGCGTAGCTAGCGATCCTAAAAAACTTGTTGAAGAGATACGGAAAAAAAGTCCCCGTGCTATTGCGCGCGCGATCTCGATCATTGAGGATAGGAAGAAGGGAGGAGAGAAACTTATCGAGCTCCTTTTCCCCTATACGGGGGGCACTCACATCATTGGGGTTACGGGTTCTCCTGGTGCAGGAAAATCTACCTTAGTTGATCAACTTGCCTGGCACATCTCTAAATTAGGAAAAAGTGTTTCAATCCTTGCGATCGACCCTTCAAGTCCTTTTACCGGGGGGGCGTTACTTGGGGATCGGATCCGAATGTCTCACGCCTCGACAATTCCAGGGGTGTTTATCCGTTCGATGGCCAGTAGAGGGGCGCTTGGAGGGATAGCACCCACTACTGCCGAGGCGATCTATGTGCTTGAAGCAGCAAGTTATGATTTCGTAATTATAGAAACGGTCGGGGTTGGGCAGGGTGAGGTTGAGATCGTCAGAACGTGTGATAGCTGCATCGTGGTTCTTGTTCCCGGGATGGGAGATGAAATTCAAGCATTAAAAGCTGGGATTTTAGAGATCGCCGATGTTTTTGCGATTAACAAGGCGGATCGAGAGGGTATTGAACGATTAAAAAAGGAGTTAGTGACCCTCCTCAGCCTCTCACCAAAAACTGCAAAAAAACCAGCCGTTGTTCCTACGGTGGCTACCACTGGACAAGGAATCAGTGAGCTCTATGAAGAGGTAGCCCGCTATAATGAGTGGGCAAAAAAAGAGGGGGCATTAGCAAAGCGAAAGGAGAGCTTCTTACAAGAAGCGCTGTATCGTCAGATCTCTGGAGATCTCCTTAGTGGCTTAATTGATGATGCGAAAAATAAGGGCACTCTTTCGGCCGCACTTCAAGAGCTTATCTCAAGAAAGAAAGACCCTCTTACAATTTCTCGCGAACTTATAACTGCTTGGAAGACAGGAGCATCAAAAACGTAAAACAGACGA
>CAZDIO010000128.1:0-12370 GCA_964505555.1 uncultured Bdellovibrionales bacterium | reverse complement strand
GGAGATCAGAGATACACCATCGTTTGCGTTTCGTATGGCAACGCTTGCGATTCTCTGATCCGCTTTTAACCCTTCAGCAATAGCCAAACCAGCAGCGTCATCTGAAGAACGTACAATACGTAATCCCGATGATAATCTCTCGTATGTCTTTTGGAGAGCAGCCGTTGTTTGACCCAATCGCCGCTGGGCGTTAACAGACGCGGTATTGGTATTAATGGTAATTGACATGTCTTTCCTCCTTGAAAGCGACCTCGCGTTTGCCTAGTCGGTCCTTCGACTAGAGGCCCATGCCCGTCCTGCCCAAAATACTGAGCCGTGACGCAACGTTTGGCGTTGTTATACATCCCAACAAGGCAAATTTACCCTGTTGTAAACAAATTATCGTCGGCAATATCTGAATGCTTGAGAGTTTTTTTAAGTAAGATGAAAATAAAAACGCGTGCTTTCCTAGACGCTTACCTGATTTGCCCTTTCCTCGCTGATTCCCGAAGGTAGTAAATTTGCTTATAAAAATAGATACCTATCGCTACGGCTAACCCTGTCCGGATCGCCCTGTTTTTGCATTTTCTACTGATGCAAAAACATTCTGCAAAGAAGTTGGCGCAATTGCGAATTCTTAATTGAACACAGAGTTTCACAGGGTTGCACAGAGTTAAATTCAAAAGCTTCTTCTCTTTACTCTGTGTTCAATTCTAGAGCGGTTCCATTTTAGATGCAGCAGAAACTCTCTGTCGTTGCGAGCGGCGCTAGAAGCTCAATGGAACAGCCCTAGCTGCTTGAATTTACAGAATTTCTTTATTTTGATAGATCTTCTCTATGGAACAAAAGGACTTAACGTCTCCTTCAAATCACCTCCTTTCAAACTGGCATCAGCTAGAGTCGCGCGTAAATACTGCGCTGGAAGAGCGGCTTGTGAGAGATTCTCACTACACCGAGAAAGAGATTAAAAAGGTATCTACGCTCTCAAAAAAACTTTTTCCTGAAGGAAAAGAGGTAGATTTTCAAACCTGTGAAGATCTTCGAGCTCTTGCGAAGCTTTCACAGTTTGAACTAAAGCCTGCACGCTCAATCACCTCACACCGAAAATTTATCGGTCCCCTGATTGTCTTTCTCAAAAGACTTACCTGGCCGCTTGTAAAAATTCACCTCAAAGAAAGCTATGCAGGACAGCAAGAATTTAACTGTCGGGTGGTTGAAGCTGTTTCGAGATTAAAAAACGAAGACAAACAACTGCGTTCTTAAATCACCTTCATCACATCAGCAGGCATAGAGCCTCTAACAAAATGACTTTCATTCCTGTCGTTGCGAGCCGGGAGGCCCGGCCGCCGGGCGAAGCGAAGCAATCTCGAACCTTCATCGATGGTATGAGATTGCTTCGCTTCGCTCGCAACGACAGGAGGTTTTCATTTTGTTAGAGGCTCTTAAAAAGAAGAGAGCAATTTAACCAATTGTTCATCAAGCACTACCTGACGAATCGCTTGTTGCATTGCCGTAGTAAGTGAGACATTTACATCTTTATCGTTAATTGAAGCCCGCTCTACTGAAGCGGTCCCCTGATAGGTTCCGGTGTAAACTCGACGATTTGCCGGGTCAAACACCTCAAGAAAAATACTCGCTTTACTTTTTACCGTTCCTGGCACCCCCCCGGTAATCTCTGCATGCCACTGTCGAATCTCACCAGAGAGAACAACCGCCGCAGAATCAGAGATTACAAACCCTTTTTGCCTAAATGTTTGCTGGAGAGATTCTTTTACAAGAAGATCGAATGCTGAGTCTGAAAAAATAGATCGGCCGTTAAAGTCCGCCACTTGGCTCTCTGGACGAGTATCTCTTAGTTCATCAATAAACAATGCGGCGTCAGAAGCAGTAATCTTTGAGCCATGATCAATCTCTACTGTGGGTATTTTTGAAAGATGAATAGTTCCTCCCACCCGTGTAGAACAGGAGATACAGGTAAGAAAACAAACACTAAGAATAAAAAGAAAAGTGGCTTTTCGTATCATCTTTCCCTCCTCCTTTTCTTAAGACATTTTGGATAGTTCTTCGCTCTATCCCTTCTGCTACCTTAGAAAGTCTTTCTAACGCAAATTTTGCATGTTTTCTAGCAAGAAGTGTAGAATCTTCTTCGAGCACCTCCACAAGTGAATTGATTGCCTCTGTATAGTTCATGTTGCTTACAACAGCACAGGCATTACGAATAAGTCCCGATCGGCCAGTTCGCATTAACGGTGTTTTTCCAAATCGTGCTTGAAACTCATGATCATTACGGATTTTTAAAATAGAGAGGAGATCCAGAAAAGGACCTACCCCATAATTTGAAGAGAACTCTTTGATCCTTAGTTTTTCCACCTGCGAATGATTAAAAGGGCAAACTTCCTGACAAATATCACATCCAAAAAGCCACTCCCCTATCGCGCGTTGCTCCTCCTCTGAGAACTCTCCTCGCTTTTCAATAGTGAGATAGGAGATACATCGTGATGAATTAAGCACTCCAGGAGCAACAAAAGCATTCGTTGGGCATGCGGTGAGACATCTTGTGCAGCGTTTACAAGAAGAACCGAGCTGTTCGTCTTCGAAAACAATGGAGAGCTGTTGTCGATCATCAATTATTTCTACGTTCCAAAGCACTTCGGCAAGAAAAGTATACGATCCCCAGCGAGGACGAATCAACATACTGTTTTTTCCAATAAACCCAAGATTGCTTTCGGATGCTAACACCCGTTCAAGGAGGGGAACTGCATCAGAAAAAATTTGATAAGCGATCTGCTCGCTATCTCCTATCTCTTTGATAACACCCCCGATAAAAGTTTTTAAGCGATCCCGAAGAACACGATGATAATCTTCTCCCCACGCATACCGTGCAATTCTTCCACAACCTTTTGGACGAGAAGGAAGTTCTCCTTGGTAATACGAAACAACAAATGAAATTATTGATTTTCCGCCAGAGAGAAAATTTCGCGGATCGAGAAATAACTGAGGATCCCGCTTCATATAGCTCATCGACGCTGCAAACCCCTGATCTTGCCACTGCGTAAGCGAGCGCGCACGGCGTTGAAGCGCCCCTTCTGCCTCAGCAAAAGAAAGTGCTCCAACAAGCTCTAAACCGCAGGTTTTTGCATGACTTTCAAGAAAAGAAAATTGGAGTGTCCTACTCAAGGAAAATGAATGAGCTTAGACGCTCTGATCTGGCTCATCCTCAACGTTCCAAACTACGTCCTCTTCCTCTTCACCCGTTCCATAACGGCGCTCGTTTTGTTCCTGTTCCGTTTTACAATCAATACAGAACTGCGCTACTGGACGCGCGCGGAGTCGAGCCGGAGTAATCGGTTCGCCACAGTTTTCACATTGACCATACTCACCACTTTCAAACTTAGAAAGGGCGTGATCAATTTTTGATAGGAGCTTCTTCTCACGATTTCCAAGCTTTTGTATTGAAGCCTGAGTAATTTCTGCAGAAGCAATATCAATTGAATCCCCTAAACCTTGGGAGAGCTCCTCAGTGCTTTCATCTTTTAACTGAGCTAAGTGCTCAAGCACTGCCTGACGCTCAAGGAGAAGAAGCTTTTTAAATTCATCAAGCTCTTTTTTCTTCATAAAAACCACTTCCATATAAGTGCTTTTTTAACGCTTTTTTTGAGTAAGCTTAATACTCTATTATACTGGCACTTCTCAAAAAAGACTCATCCAAAAAAACAGTTTTGGATAGATACCCGCATTTCCAGGAAAGTTCAACAAAATACAGCCCTACATAACGCCCTGATATTCTCCATAAAACTGACGAAATATGTTAGAAATCTCGCCCAGTGTCACCTCTTTAATTACCGCCTCACAGATTGCGGGCATAACGTTTGTCCCCTCTTTTACAGCTAGAGAAAGTTGCTCAAGAGCTGCTTTGGACTTTTCTTGGTCTCGGCTGTTTTTAAGCGAAATAAGACGTTCTCGTTGCTCCGTTTCAAAGCGGTCATCCACCTTTAATACCCGCTCCTCTCCCCCGCCCAATTTCCAAGAATCAGTATAAACATTGATTCCAACGATCTCTCGCTCCTTAGCTTCAATCTCTCGTTGATACACAAAAGCTGACTCTTCAATCTCTCGTTGCGGAAATCCTTCTTCGATCGCTTTTACCATGCCTCCCAAGGAGTCAATTTTTAGCAAATACTCCTCCACCTGCCTCTCAATCGCATCGGTAAGCTCCTCAATGGCATAACTCCCTCCAAGGGGATCGACAAAATCAACCACACCACTTTCCTTTGCAATAACTTGCTGAGTGCGAAGCGCAAGATGTGCTGATTGTTCGGTCGGTAGACACATCGCCTCATCATAGGCGTTGGTATGCAGAGATTGAGTTCCTCCAAACACTGCAGCAAGAGCTTGAAGAGTTGTTCGAACAATATTCACCTCAGGCTGTTGAGCCGTAAGGGTCGATCCCGCGGTTTGAGTGTGAAAGCGCATCATCATACTTTTTTGATCTTTTGCACCAAAGCGCTTTTTCATAATTTTTGCCCACATTCTTCGTGCAGCGCGAAACTTTGCTACCTCTTCACAAAAGTTGTTGTGACAATTAAAAAAGAACGCCAAACGAGGAGAAAAACTATCTACCTCCATTCCCCGCTTGAGAGCTGACTCAACGTAGCTTATGGCATTAGCAAGGGTAAACGCGACCTCCTGTACCGCAGTCGATCCTGCTTCGCGAATATGATACCCAGAGATACTGATCGTATTCCACTGCGGAACGTGATCGCGACAAAATTCAAACACATCCGCAACTAAAGAAAGTGAGGGCTGCGGTGGGTAGATATATGTTCCTCGAGCGACATATTCTTTAAGGATGTCATTTTGAATTGTGCCACGAAGTTTCTCCCAAGAAACTCCTCGCTTCGTTGCCACCCCCAAATACAAGGCGAGTAAAATTGGGGCCGTAGCATTAATCGTCATACTGGTAGAGATCTGCTCGAGGGCAATCCCCTCGAGCAAACTCTCCATATCACTTAACGAGCTGATAGAAACACCTACCCGACCTACTTCGCCCTTACTGAGCGGATCGTCACTATCTCTTCCCATCTGTGTTGGAAGATCAAAAGCGATACTCAATCCTGTCGTTCCTTGGGAGAGAAGGTAGCGGTAGCGCTTATTTGCCTCACGCGGACCACCAAAGCCTGCATACTGTCGAATCGTCCACTCCTTGCCACGATACATGGTGGGATGAATTCCCCGAGTAAAGGGAAACTCACCGGAAAACCCAACATTTTTTAAGTAGTGCTGAGGATCGAAACTCTCTGGGGAGGGAACTGAGAGGGGGGAAATTGTTATTCCAGAAGTTGTTTTTCGCTGATTCTCGGCAGAGAGCACATTCCCACTTCGTTCGTGCACCCACTTGGAATATTCCTTCTCAATATTAGGTTCTTTTTTCCCCATAACGCAGACAAAAACACTATCAATTGCTTGCTTATTTTATACTCTTCATAAATAGCTTAGTTATACTCTACTATTGAATGCATCTGTTACTCTAAACTCGGTACTCTAAACTCGATAGTATAACCACCTAAAAGGAGGAAGCAACTTTGTCAGGAAAACAATTTGCGGAATTACGCCGCCGACATAACGAAGCAGAATTAGGTGGGGGGAAGGAACGTCTTGAGCGACAGCACCAAGCAGGAAAACTCACCGCACGAGAACGGGTTGGACTTCTTGTGGACCCCGGAAGTTTTGTTGAACTCGATAAATTTGTTACCCATCGTTGTCTTGATTTCGGTCTTGAGAAGGACAAGTACTTAGGAGATGGGGTTATCTGCGGACACGCAACGGTTGATGGTCGACAGGTTTTTCTCTTCTCACAAGATTTTAGTGTCTTTGGAGGTTCACTTTCTGAAACATATGCACGAAAGATCACAAAGATCATGGATCTTGCTGCCGAAACCGGCTGCCCAATTATTGGACTTAATGATAGCGGAGGGGCTCGCATCCAGGAAGGAGTGCAAAGTTTAGCTGGGTATGCAGAGATTTTTTTACGAAACACTCTCTACTCAGGAGTGATCCCACAACTCTCTGCAATTCTTGGTCCCTGTGCAGGAGGTGCGGTATATTCTCCGGCGATCACCGATTTTATCTTCATGACCGATCAGATCTCCCATATGTTTATTACCGGTCCTGATGTAATCAAAACAGTTACCAAAGAATCAGTTACCAAAGAAGAGCTTGGCGGGGCACACACGCACAGTGAAATTAGTGGGGTCTCTCATGTGCTTGCTGCTGATGAGAAGGAGTGCTTTTCCAAAATACGAAAATTGCTTAGCTTCCTCCCGCAAAACAACTTAGAACCTCCCCCGCGATTAGCAATCACCGATCTCCCCGATCGGTGCGACGAGGAACTAAATTCAATTATTCCTGAGAATCCAAATACCCCCTACGACATAAAAGAGATTATCTCCCGCGTTATCGACAACGATGACTTCTTTGAGATTCAAGAAGGTTTTGCAAAAAATATCGTCATCGGCTTTGCACGATTTGCTGGATATAGCGTGGGCATTGTTGCCAACCAACCACAGGTACTTGCAGGATGCCTTGATATTGATGCAAGCGTAAAAGCAGCACGGTTTGTTCGGTTCTGCGATGCTTTTAATATCCCCCTGGTTACCTTTGTGGACGTTCCAGGATTTCTTCCGGGAACAAAACAGGAGTTTGGTGGAATTATCCGGCATGGTGCGAAACTTCTCTATGCGTTTGCAGAAGCAACCGTTCCCAAGGTAACGATTATTGCAAGAAAAGCTTATGGGGGTGCCTACGATGTGATGGCCTCAAAACACATCCGTGCCGATATTAACCTTGCTTACCCAACGGCAGAAGTTGCAGTGATGGGGCCAGATGGGGCAGTCAACATCATCTTTCGAAAAGAGCACGCAGAAGCAGAAGACCAGAAGAAAAAGCATGAAGAGCTCGTTGCAGACTACCGAGCACGATTTGCAAACCCGTGGACCGTTGCCTCCCTTGGATATATTGATGGGGTGATTGAACCTCGAGAAACGAGACTCCATATTGTTCGAGCGCTACAGATGCTTGAAACAAAAAAACAAACAAATCCACCGCGAAAACATGGAAACATCCCACTCTAGATTCTATGGTAAATGCTCAAACAACTATTGAAGCCTCCGCCGAGCCTCCGAAGGAACTTGTCGTCGCGATCGCCACGGCGCTGCTCCTTTCTGATTACGAAAACGGTGGTCCTTATGGCCAACTCCGATACACCTCCCCCAACCCTTCGCTCCAGGCGAGATGGAAGCTCGATGCCAGAAAAGTCATTCTCAAAAAAAAGCGGGGAATCCTATGAGCGAGCGTGTTCGGGTTACCGTTAATGGTGAGAGTTATGAAGTTACGGTACTCTCTCGAAAAAGAGAGGCGATCACGTTTGAACTTCAGGGAAGAAATTATGAGGTCTCTTTTGAAGACTCCGTAGAAACAAGAAAAAACACCTCCCTTCCAAGAAAAAACGCTAAGTCTCCAGCTATTGCCCCCACGATAGAAAAGACACCCTCAATAGGCCAAGGATCATTTGTCCTTGCTCCGATACCGGGGATTGTTCTTGAGGTGCTTGTCAAGGAGGGCCAGCGCGTTGAAGCTGGTGAGATCCTTCTTCGTATTGAAGCGATGAAGATGGAAAACAACATATTCTCTCCCCGTGCGGGAGTCGTTGCTAAGATTGTGGTAGACGTTGGCTCTGAGGTGAGAGATAGCCAGGAACTCCTTGAAATAACATCCTAACTCTTACGAAGTTATTTTTTCCGACAGCTGTGGTATACGTTGTCCTTCTATTTTTACACCATTAAATGACCGGGTAGACGATCTTTCTTACTTCCTTTTTCGCCTGAATAAAGGCTTGAAAAAGGAGGTAAGTGCTGCACTGTTTTAGATATACGGTTTTTAATTACGCAAACGGTTTTTGCTGGAGAAAATATACGATGGACGCGATTCAAGAATTAATTCGTTGGGTAGGGAACCCGAAACGACGGGTACATCCACCTATAGAAAAGATCACTCCAAGGCGACGCTTAACTGCGATTACCAAACTACAGAAGGAGATGTTGAGACATGATCGTTCCTCTACAGAGCACATTCGAGCAATCCGGTGCTATGCGAGGTTAGCAAACACCTCGAGACTCGCCGCCTATACCGCCTGCAACGCCTTAGAGGATTACGATAATCTTAATATCTGGAGCGAGTCGGTCGTGGAGGCTGCAATTGTCGCGCTTGGCGAAATTGCAAACGGCGATTTTGGAACACCAGCAATAAAGCTCCTCATCGAGTGGCTCGATTGCAGAACCGCTAAACTTTCCGAACTTGCGCAGAAACAACTCATTGCTTCTAGTGCGTCTGCCAATTATCTGCTTGAACATCTTAAAGGAGACACCTCAACTGCACGCACGATCGAAACCGCGGCACAGATGTGGATTGAACCTGGTAGCCACGCTTTGTGTGGGGCTGCGCTTGATCTGGTTGCATACTCCCGATCTAACATAGAGTTCCTTTTCGGGATTCTTGTGAAATCCGGTGATGTGCTCATTCCAATGCTTGTAAAGCGCCTAAAAAATCGGGAGAGCAACACCAGAATCAGCGCTCTCTATGTCATCCTTACAGGCATTACAATTTTCAGTAGGCACAGCGATATCCGTAGGGAACTTTCTCGTCTCCTTCCAAAAGCCGGTGACGAGGAGCGCTGCCTTATCGGGACAATACTCAGCTTCGATGAAAACCCACCGCACTGAGTCAAACAATCGGACCACGCCACTGCAAGTTGTCACCAACTCTGTCATCAACTCTCTCCGGCGAAGAGGTTGCCGCTTTACGCAGCACCCCTCCGCCTTCTTCCATGAATACTCACTATCGCTCATTGTGAAGGCACTAATAATTCTCGCTTCCCTAGAAAAGCGGTTATTGCTAAGACTCGATATGTTTTTTGTATAAATTGGCAATGCCGATCTGAGTATGACACCAACCACCACTGAAACCCTACTTCCGATTCTCGTTCGATACTTTGAAGACGATCCCGCAAGTGCCGCAAAAAATCTTGAAGCACTAGATGAAGAGGTTGTAAGTGAAGTCCTCTCTACTCTTCCCTCAGCAGTGGCCGCTGAGGTGTTTTCTAGACTCCATGCTACCTTTGCAGCACGAATTATCTTACTCCTCTCTCAAGATACGGTGGGAAAACTTCTTGAACGTATTGACCCACTCCATGCTTCTTCAATATTTCTCAGCCTCCCTGAAGAAACAAGACAACATTTTGTTGATTCTCTTCCACCCCGTGTGCTTGGACCGGTAAAAGAGCTTCTTTCTTTTCCAGAAGACAGCGCCGGAAGAATTATGCGCCCTGATTTTTTGGCACTCCAGCTAACAACCACAGTTGAAGCGGCTGTTCAAAAACTGCGACAACTGGCAAGAAGACTTGCCCCTGCTTCATATGTTTACGTGGTGGATGAAGATAATCATCTCGTCGGGGTGATTAATATGCGCGATCTCATGCTTGCCTATCCCGATCAAAGGCTTGAGCAGGTAATGAGAAAAGATGTCTTTTCGGTGCATGCATTTACCGATCGCGAACAGGTCCTCCAAGAACTTTCAGAAAAGCGCTTTTTTGCCGTTCCCGTAGTTGATAGTGAAAATCGACTCCTGGGTATTATTAAAGCAGAAAACCTTCTTACTGGTGCCCAAGCTGAAGCCACTGAAGATTTTCAAAAGATGTTTGGAGCGGGTGGTGATGAGCGTGCGTTTTCTCCAATTAAGTTTTCCTTAAAGAAACGCCTTCCCTGGCTGCATGTCAACCTTGCCACAGCGTTTCTTGCGGCGTTTGTGGTGGCGATATTTGAAGATATCATTGCAAAAATCACCGTCCTTGCCGTGCTTCTTCCCGTCGTAGCCGGGCAGGGCGGAAACGCCGGCGCTCAATCTCTTGCGGTGGTGATGCGGGGTCTTGTGATGCGTGAGATCCCTCCTGAGAAGGTAAAAAAATTAGTTCTTAAAGAAACGGCGATCGGAGCAATTAATGGCGTGGTGGTGGGATTGGTTACGGCAGTGATTGCCGGATTCTGGCAAGGAAAAGCGGTACTTGGTTTAGTTATTGGATTAGGAATGTTTGTAAATCTTGTAGTTGCGGGCTTCTCTGGAGCATTTATTCCGATCGCCATGAAATGGATCGGACTTGATCCAGCTCAGTGTTCAAATATTATCCTGACAACGATTACGGATGTAATGGGCTTCTTCTCGTTTCTCGGTTTTGCGGTACTGTTTCAGGGATTTCTATTATAGAAAAGTTCACATCCTTATTCTTTCCCATTTAGACAATATCCCACCCTAAAAAATGTCTACACGTTATGTATTCAAATGATCTCTATTTGTAATGTCCTCGCGATGTGAATGTCTCGCCCATACTTCGAGTGCTCCCCCTCAGCCCTCAATAAAACCCTCCATATTCGCGCCGGCGTCAAAAAAGGCGGAGATGCAGTAAATAAACATTATGAAAAACCCTCACCCACCCGGGGAGGTCGATGGGACGGATGCTCCCGCCTCACTCTCACCTTACAGACCAAACAGCACTGGCACTAGCTTTAACGCCCCTACGGAGAAATTCTGGCGTCAGAATTTCTTCCGGCAACTAACACAGTTCCAAGCTTCCCCTCATAAAACATTGTTAAAAATGATATCTGACGGGAGAGTCATTGCAAGCCGAGAGGCCTAAGCCGTGCTTCACTCACAACGATCAGGAGAGTGAATAAGGGTAAGGGCAAGGAGAGGGATAAGGTTAGAAGTGCGAGAAAGAGCAAACCACGCTCTTTCTCGCATTGAGGCTACATGCTTATTTCGCAGCCTTCTTTCCACCTACCCGACTGTAGGTGATCTCCATTGTTTTCCACTCCTGGCCAGTGCTCGTATCTCTTTCAAACATCTCCACAATCCGTTGGTTTTGTCCCATGATCTGAAGATTCATCCGTGTCTTTTTCATCTCACCCGTGATCGGATCAGCATAGTGACCAAAAAACACAAACTTCTTTCCTGTTTCGTCAGCTTGGCCTTCACTGGTCATCATCCCGGTTGCCATACTATCGATCCACAACGAGCTAAACTTCCCGGTGACATTATCAAAACCGATCAACCCCATCCCAGTAAACGGTTTTCCTTGAAACTGTCCGGTGTAGTTCTCCTTAAGAAACCGTCCGCCAAAAATCCAGCTGAGATCTGATTGACCTTTTGTTATCTCTGCTGGGGTTCCAGGCTTTGTCCAGAACTTCGCATTGGTAGTCCACTTTCCAGCAAGAGGAGCTAGCATCTGGTGTTGTGGTCCTGGTTTTCCGATCTTCTCCCAGTCAATAGCTTGTGCTTTTTCTTCCTTCGCCATTGCATCTGCAGTGGTTGACTTTGTTGTCGTTGTTTTAGAAACCGCTTCGGTTTCTGATTTTGAGCCGTGCTTTGTTCCACTACAGGCTCCAAGCATAAAGGCAAGTGTTAACAAAAATAATTTCCCAAATTTCATACCAATCTCCATAAAGCTAAAGTAATAAAAAAGAACTCCCGTGTCGCACAGAGCAACACAGGAGTCTTTAAAGATCAAGAGGGATATTTTGAATTAACGAAGTAGAGCCAGCTCACAAAGAGCTATGCCCCTTTAACACTGATCTTCTTCACGCTTCCTCGCGCCTCTGCACTTTTAGGAAGTCTTAAGGTCAAAACACCTTTTTTAAATGTTGCCTCAACCTTATTTTCGTCAATGTCGGCATAAAGAGGAATCATTCGCTCAAAGGCTCCATAAGACCGTTCATAGTAGTAGCGATCTTTTTCCCCTTTTTTTTCGAATTCATCCTTCTTCTCACCTTTAATCGTTACATAATCTTTGGTTATGCTAACGTCGATCTCTTTTTCTTCCAACCCAGGAAGCTCTGCGGTAACAACAAGTTCCTCGGGATTATCAATGACATTTATTTTCGGGTTAAATTTTCCAAAATGACTTGCGTCATGTTGGACAGGGGTACTAACGCCCGAAAAAAATTCATCAAATATTTGATTCAGGTCTTGTTGAAATAAAGAGAGCTTAGGCCATACTTCCCTACGCCCCTCTCTTGTTCGCCGTGGAAGAAATGAAGTTGAAAGTGCCATAATCATAATTACCTCCTTACTAAGGTTTAAAACTAAACACCTTTTTATGTTGAAATTTAGGTAATCACGGTCTGAGGGAAATGCAATGGTATGTTAAAAAAAAATTTTGTTGAGGGTCTTACTATAAATTAGTAGGCGGCCACGGCGGTTCCACTTTAAGTGAGGCAGGAAATCGCCCCCTGTCGTTGCGAGCGAAGCGAAGCAATCTCATAGCCGCAGAAGTGATTCGAGATTG
>CAZDIO010000127.1:0-4620 GCA_964505555.1 uncultured Bdellovibrionales bacterium | reverse complement strand
CGGGCCTCCCGGCTCGCAACGACAGGAGCGGGAACTACCTTTTGGCTATTCTCGGAAGGTAGAAGAAAGTCGGAACGCGGTTACTTCCCATATCCTGAACCAAAGCCAAGTCGGCCTCGGTTTTGATAGTAATTGTTATTGTAGTAATCATTTCGATAACGAGAATCTCTTACATTATCAAAATACGCACTTCGCTCTCCATCATTTAAGTTGTGCTGTAAATTGTCATAATAATCTTCCCGCAAGTCTTGAAGCGAATCTCTTTCACGATCCGTAAGTCGTCCATCTCTTCGGTATGCAAACTCTTTTTTTGCAAGTTGCTCCTTTGCACGTTGCAGATCGCGCACTTCTTTTGGAGAAAGCTCCCCACTTCGCACCCCTCGTGCAATGAGATTTCTCCCGTAATTGTAATTTGGTGCGATCCGGTGTCGTTCACGCAGGTGAGAATAGCCATGACGGTAGTCATAGTTGCCAACATCTCTCGACCAGGAATTGCCATAATTTTGAGCAGTACCGCTCCAGGTATTCCGGTTCCAAGTTTGATAATTTCCCTTTGGTGAATCCGCAAATGAAGACAAAGGGAAAATAAGGAGTGATATACCCAAAACAAAGATCTTTAGTGTTTTCATTTACTTATTGCCTTTTAAATAGTGCCATTAACTACCGCCACTAGGGTTTAGACGGTTACAAAATCGTTTTGAAACAATTCAAATAAAATAAATCTTTCATAGTTCCCAGCAAAAAAACAGGATCTCCGTCATCTTGCAAAATAGGCTCAGGCGTGACTATTAACCACAAGCAATAGTTTCTTTCTTAAAATTTATCTCTTCGGGCAGATGGTAACAGTTCATACTGTTACAACTTACACCATGTGGTGGGAAGTTTTTCAAAAACTTCACAACCTCGTGGTGTGGTGGTCAATTGGTTTTGAACAGGTTTTGAACAATAGGAAAGGGGGTGAGGTGTGTGGCTAAAAAATTACAACGGGCAGCATTGACGAGCGCGGATCTGGAGCGG
Source organism: uncultured Bdellovibrionales bacterium (assembly GCA_964505555.1). GTDB lineage: Bacteria > Bdellovibrionota_C > UBA2361 > SZUA-149 > CAZDIO01 > CAZDIO01. The sequence continues at coordinate 3,603 of CAZDIO010000127.1, read as the reverse complement.
GTAAATTCCGAAACAGTTGCATGCCTCGTCGGACCTTTCAAATCCAGGCTTGCGTATACACTCGTAGAGATTCTGGAGATGCTCCATGAACAATACGTTGCAGAAAAATCCGGCTCAGATGCGGAGTCGCACCGTTCAATTATTGAGTGGGTAGCAATTCTTGCCCTCAAAGTGTTTGAAAATGATCCGAGCCAATCGGCGCGGGTCAATTTAATACTTACGCGGCTAGGATACGATCCTCTTCATTATGTGGGGGTGCGGTTGGATTTGTACGAGCTTCTTAATGATGCAGAAAGAACGCGAATAGAATGGATGGACTGGGAAGACTTGCCGTTTGAGCACGATCGCATAGCGGCCGAACCCGATCCATTTGAGTATCTCTGGGTAACGCTTCTTTTAAACAATTTCCCTGCTTTTCAAGAAGCCTACGCGGCATATAATGAAAGTGGTGAAGAAGGAGCTACGGATCTTGCCGAAGAAAGCACGCAAAGAGCTATTCGGGAAGTTGCCAAAAATGAGGATGACACATCAGATCCTGATTGGGATGAGGCGTATGAATATTTTCAACTCATGAACGATGCGCGGATCCGAAGCGAGCTTGTGCGTCGGGGATGCCTCATTCGCTCCCCCAAAAAAAGGAGGCATTAACGCAGTGGTGCACTCCGGTCAATTACCGGTTATCTGCAAAATCGGTTCTCTGACCGCCGACACCACTGTTTAATTCTGAAAGTTCTTATAGAATATCTTAGACTTTCACTCCGACTTCTACTTAAACTACACTTAGCCTTGCTCTTGCACTTGCTCTAAAATTCCACATTTTAGAGCAAGTGCAGGTGCAAGGCTAAGTGTAGTCTAAGCAGAAGTCTAAAGAGACTAAGTATAAAAATTCTGCGTTAAAACCTTCATAAACCTACTCTCTCCTTTGTGCTCTATAAAAACTTCGTTGTTCTAGTTCATTATCTCCTATTTCATCCCTAACACTTTTTAGTGTCTTTATTTTTATGGCCTGAAATTTGCATCTTCCTTATTAACAGCAAAGATAGTTACGTTGCGCGCTATATGTCCTCCATTTGGAAAAGTTTTCTTCCACTTCTTCTCCTCATTCCTCACCTTGGACTGGCACAATCTGTCTCATTTCCCGCACATGGAATTTATAACGGTTTTTTAAATCAGGTAAATGTCGTTGAATGTGAAAACACTCATTCAAGCAGCGTTACTTTAACTATAAAGCTACGTCGAGATGATGGGTCAATAAAAGCACAAAAAAACATCTCCCTCCCCGCCTTTGGTGGAAAACATTTAGTCCTCAACTCCATCTCTTCAATCACAAACGCCTACGGATCATACACCCTAGAACTTCCAACAGGGAGCACCCTTGGTGCGCACATTAGCTGTCGCACCGCATTCTATCGGTACGCACCTGCACAATCAGGAAGAACTCTTGAGTACGCCTACACCCTCCCCGTAAGAAACCCACAAAGCGGTGTACTGCGAGGAATCTATAACTCCTTTAACCCCTCTGCCGCGCCATTACCGGTGAGTAATTGGTTAAGTATTGTAAATCTTAGCACCTCTCCTTTTCACGCAACGATTCGTGTCTACAGTAAAACAGGTTCTCTCCTTCGCACCCTAGCCCTTCGTAACTTAGCTCCCCGCGGAAGACGAGACGTTGCGCTTGGTCATCCCAGTGGACAACAAACCGGTACCTATGTCATTACTCCTCAAAATCTCAGCCAATCATATGACGCTTTTTTATTACGGTATGGCCAGAGAGATCCCTCTCATTATCTTTTTGCCTTTCCGCTACGAGGCCAAAGCGGAAGCTGCAACAATACCCAAACCCTTCTCTCCACCATGGCCACAGGAACTACCAACAACTGGCTTGAGCTTGCAAACGGCGGTCAAACTCCGATCACGTTAGGGATCACTATTAAAGATAGAAATGGCAACAACATCCATCAAGAGCAAAGGACACTCGCTGCGTATTCCTTAGATCATCTCCATGTTAACCCCTTTCTCGATCCACAAGCGAAGGGAAAGGTAGGATCGGTTACTTTTTCCTGCCAAAACTCAGATCTCCCACTCCTTGTTACCAGCGTTTACTATGGGCGCCTCCGAGGATTGCAAGCCGTGTCTTGGTCATACGCCACACAAAGCCAGATGCTTGTTCAAGGAGATAACACCTCTCAATTTGTTGCCCCAGTTAACACCTATCTCGGCATGGCAAATTGGCTAAAAATGCTAAACGCTACCTCCGGAACTCCCACTTTAACTTCAACCATTCTTACCCAAGGTGGCACAGCAATCGATAAGCGAAACTATACCCTTGCTCGCTACGGAACTGCAGATATAAACCTTCACGCTATTGCCGGCCAAAACTTTATTGGAAGCTCTCTTTCCACTCTCAATGCAAACTCTGTCAGTGGCGAGCTGCTTCGAGTTCTCACACGAAGCGATGGACAGATTGAAACGATCATGCACATTCCACTGAGCGTTCAACACAAAACCACACCACCAACACCCGCAAGTGGATACTTCCCCTCGGGTGCGGTGTGGTACCAAGATGTTTCCAATGCAGCACTTGATCCACAATCCTCGCAGGTCATTAACTGGCTTGAAAACGCCGGTGGATGGGGAAGCGGTCAGATGCGGATTGATTTTAGTATTGAAGTCCTCCAAGCAACAGGGGCTACTCCATTTCGCTCGTTTACCCGCACCGATGATTTCTACGAACCAGATTGCGATCACCTTTCAATGCCCGTACCTGCCGGAGGAGCGCTCGAGGGAGAAGAAGGGTATGAGTGTATCAGTGATGGAGACTGTCATCTCATCGTCGTTCATCCCCCATCAAAACGACTCTTTGAAATGTGGCGAGCAAATATTGTTGGTGGAACATTCTATGGAGGCTGTCTTGCCGTATGGGACATGAATCGGGTCTATACTCCTCGGGGCCGGGGTCAAGACTGCACAAGCGCAGACGCTTCAGGATTTCCTATTGCACCTCTTCTTTTTAGTGCTGATGAAGTTGCTCGTGGAAACATTAATCACGCGATTCGCTTTATTCTTCCAAACGCACGAATTCGTCATCGCACCTATGTTCATCCAGGAACACATGCCACCGGTGCCGCTTCTGGGGGAAGTTCAGCTCCTCCCTATGGTGCACACTTTCGACTGCGAAATAACTTTCCTCTTCACACCCTTCCCAACGAAGGCGCACGAGTTGTTGCTCGTGCACTCCAACGGTATGGAATGTTTCTCTCTGATGGCGGAACAATTGCGTTAACGGCTCAAAGCGATCGCTTCACCCAAGCAAAATGGGAATCTCTTCTTGGTCCGAGAGATCTAACTCTTCTTCGCGTAAGCGATTTTGAAATGATCAATGGTGGAAGTCGTTTTACCTTTACTGGGGATTGTATACGAGAACCATAATTGTTTCTGTCGTTATCTATTTTTAATTGAACACAGGGTTGCACAGAGTATAGAGAAAAGATCATTATATTAAACTCTGTGTTCAATTAAACTAGATGTGAAATGGAAGGACCCTAGAACTATTCCATTTTAGATAACACAGAACTCACGCCTGTCGTTGCGAGCGAAGCGAAG
>CAZDIO010000126.1:0-4686 GCA_964505555.1 uncultured Bdellovibrionales bacterium | reverse complement strand
AGAATAAGAAGGATAAGTTAAGATTTGAGGGCGTCTTAGCTGAATTGGAATTACCTCAATTCCTCCTCTTCCTCCGCCACGTTAAAATCCTCCCCAAGATAATCATACGAAGGCTCAGGCGCCAAATTATCAAACGTGGTGTATTCCCCTTGAAACGCAAGGCGCACCGTCCCGATCGGACCGTTTCGGTGTTTTGATACGATAATCTCCGCAATCCCTTTATCGGGAGATTCGGGATTATAAACCTCATCTCGATAAATAAACGCAATCACGTCAGCATCCTGCTCAATTGCACCTGATTCTCTAAGATCCGCCATCAGCGGACGCTTGTCGTGTCTATTCTCAACGGCTCGATTGAGCTGGGAGAGTGCGATCACAGGAACTTGAAGCTCCTTTGCAAGAGCTTTGAGAGAGGATGAGATTTCAGAGATCTCCTGCTCTCTTCGCTCTGGATTTCTTGAAGAACCCCGCATCAACTGGAGATAATCAACCATGATCAGTTTCAGTGGTTTTTCACGGTGAAGTCTTCGTGCTTTTGCACGCATCTCTAAAACAGAGATACTGGGAGTATCATCAATAAAGATATCAGCTTGAGAAAGCTTTGATGCCGCATCTACAAGTCGTGGGAAATCACTCTCTCCAAGTTTGCCACTTCTTACTTTTGAGCTACTTACTCGTGCTTCGGAGCAGAGAAGTCGCATCACGATCTGCTCTTTAGACATTTCTAGGGAGAACACCGCCACAGCAAGACCAGATTCAAGTCCGATATGACTTGCAACAGAGAGCCCAAAGGAGGTCTTTCCCATACTGGGGCGTCCTGCAATGATAATCAGATCCGATCCCTGAAATCCTGACGTTATCGCATCAAGATCATAGAAACCGGAGGGCACTCCAGTGATCGGTTCTTTCGAAATATAATACTTCTCAACCTGCTTAATTGAGTCCTTAACGAGATCTCCAACTTTAATAAACGTTCGGTTTGATTTCGCTTCAGAGACTTTAAAGATTCGCTGCTCGACAGAATCAAGAAAATTATCGATATCACCCTTCCCCTGAAAAGCTTCGTTGGCGATATCGGTTACCTGGGTAATGAGTTGTCTTCGAAGAGACATCTCCTTTACAACCCGTGCATAAAACTGTGCATTCCCAGATAAGGGCACACTATCTACAAGGTGAGAAAGATACCCAACTCCACCTACAAAATCGAGTTGTGCTTTTTTTCGAAGCGCCTGGGTGAGTGTCAAAACATCGATCGGATCACCCTTTTCGTTAAGCTCAATCATCGTTTCAAAAAGGGTGGTATGGCTTTTCTTATAAAAATCCTCTGCGCGAAGAACCTCTAAGATATTGTTAATGGTCTGATTGTCATAGAGCACTGCCCCAAGCACTGCTTGTTCCGCTTCAAGTGCTTGAGGAGGAACACGACCAGCACTGCGGTCAGAACTGCCCTTCTCTGTAGAAAAAGGCTCCACCTCATTTACATCATCGCTATAAAATAGATTCGTTGCCATCGTTACACAACATCGTTACTGCCCGTTGTAAATCAGCTCGAACACGCTCAGGGATATATGTTTTTTGAGTCATAAGCTCTGGCTCACAGATCTCAGGGTTGTCTTCTGCAAATGCCTTTGAAAGAAGTTGCTGCTCACTTTTCTTCTTTTCTTTTTCTGTTAACAAAACATACCCAAGGCGTGCGATGTTTTTATCCACATCATCTCCACCTTCTCCAATGAGAACTTTTTGAAACGCCTCTTTAGAGATACCAAATTGCCCTACGGCGTAAGAGGCCACAGCGTAATCCAGAACGATGGCATTTGGAGCGGACTCTTTTGTTGCAAGAACAAATTCCCGTGATTCTTTATATGCTTCGCGAAGATGTCCCGTAGCAAGGAGAAGCCGCACATGATTTCCCACTTGATCGGCGTTTCGTTCATAGCTTTTTGCCTGCGTTGAGGCCGTAATCGCTTCTGGGATATTCCCCATCGTGTAGTGAATGATGGAGATATTTCGATACGTTTCGGCAAGCTCTGAAGGAGAGAGTTTTCTTGTTTCAGAGGAGATATCTTTTCCTCTTGAAGCTTGCTCATTGATCTCATGCCAACGGAGGGCTTCTTTGTACTCCTTGAGCGACTCTGGGTAGGCGCCTTTTCGATAAAGGGTCTTTGCAAGATTGAGTCGGGGGGTGATGGCACTGGGGGAGATTTTTAAAGCTTCTCGAAATGACTTTTCTGCATCTTCATATTTCTCCTGGGCAAGGAATGCATACCCGAGGTCATTATGTGCGATTATGAGATCGGGGCGGGTTACTAAGATCTTTCGAAACTCATTTTCAGCAAGTTCCGCTCTTCCTCCAAGGGCGTAATCTTGACCCCGTTTTATCGTAGAAACAAGTTCCAACTCCTCTTCTGGAAGCACACTCGGTTTTAGTTCACGAGGTGGCACAATGCATGAGGTGCTAAGCAGGAGAAAAAGAGACACAGGCAAAAAAGAAAACGACAAAAGAGAAAACGGTAAAATGTAGTAAGGATATTTTCGAACCATTTGAGACACCCATCTTCCGAAACACTAGCCCGACGTAACGTAGCACACTATCTTGCGTTGTATCTTGCGTCATGCTGAATACTTTCGCAACGGCGCTCGTCTTTGTTGGGTAAATCAGTAATTATTTGTTGATATTTCGTTCTTAAATGATTTAAAGTGATAAGAGTTTGGGATCATATGAAAATACTAATGATTATTAATTGATCATGAATTATTGCAATAAGTTAAATTGTTCTGGGTTAGGTTGATGAGTCTAGATAAAGCTAAAAAGCGGCAGGTAAATTTTGTAATCTCCATCGTCATCGGAGTAGCCACATTTTTTCTTCTTCTTAACAGTTGGCAGCCAGATGAGGGGGCAGATAAAACACCTGAGGTTGTAAAGCAAACGATCCACCCCCCAAAAGCTTCTACAAAAACTCCTACAAACAATAACGCGGTTACAAATACTCCTTTGCAGACCTCCCCAGCGATTCCCAACGAGGAAAACACCAACGAAAAAAACAACAGTGAAGATGGTAGCAACGCTAGCGAGGATCCAAACTCCCTTCCCTACCCACCTGCCGATCTCCCTCCAGATTTAAAAGCTCAACTAAACGCTCCTCCTCCAGAGCTTCCAGCAGATCTCAAGGAACAACTTGAGGCTCCCCCTCCGGAGCTTCCAGAGGATCTAAAAGCGCAGCTAAACGCCCCACCCCCACCGCTCCCAGATGATATCAAGCAGGCGCTAGAAACTCCTTCAAGGATCGTAACAGAGGATGAGGTAAACAATCCGACAGGAGAGTAACCCCAATCCCCTCCAAACCACCCCTTTTCATCGCTAAGATAGTTCCTGTCCATAAGAGCCAATTTTGAGTCCAAGGTCGATTAAACGGAAATTGCGAGGAGCGGACTTTACTCCTGTAAACGAGCACCGCAGCAATTTTCCGTTCAATCGAGATTGGCCAAAAGTGGCTCGTATGGACAGGAACTAAAATAGCTAAAAGTCACGCTACCTTATCCACAAACCATAACACTCATATCAGGAGAGTAGCCCTCTTTGCGGCTCTTCTAAGTTCTTTAAATAATTAGATTTTCATATGGGTAGTCCTACGCTTTTAAAGGTTTTATACGACTGGTTCACTTTGAAGAGCTTGTAAAAGAGCTTTGCGATGTGAACCAGTGGAGAGGCTATTTCCCAAGCTCTCCATTTTTCGAAACCGGGAAGAAAACAAGGTTACAGGAGATCGAACCGTGAAAACTCACAACTGTTTCGTATTGGCAGCACTTTGTCTCTCGACACTGGGTTTGGGCTGTAACGGCCCAACAACAACCGGGGTTCGACGTGACGCACAGCAGATCGCCGCAAATAACTCGGCGTATGACCTCTGGCGGTCGCAAAACCCTGGCGCGCAACAACCGTATTGGGCACAAAGCGCCCCCCCGCAAGGGTCAAATGGTCACCAACAAGCTTCTGGGCAGACAATGCCTGTAGCGTCTGTTGGCGATCAGACCTCGGCCGGCGCAATGCGTAACATGGCGGTCGATAATGCGGCCCAGCAGTACCAGGTAGCAGCCACTACCAATTATTGGGATAATCTTGCGGCCGCCACTCACGGCATGGCAAATACCGCCGGCGGACTGACTCGGACGTCCGCAGAACTGATGAACACCGTAGAAGTCTGGCGTGTTGGTACCGGGAACGAACCTCGCGCGATAAATTCCACGGGTGGAAATGTTCCCGTGTGGCAACGGTTCAACCCGTTCGCCAAGAAATCCGACAGATACAAGAGATAATCATCGCCCCGGTCAGCACGTGCTCTACTTCATCGTAGAACATGTGCTTGACCGTGTGGGCTCACAAGGAGATCTCCTTGTGAAACGTTGTCTAAGGCGTAGGACAACCCCACACCTTTCTCTTTACTATTTATTACTATCATTGAACTATCCCGATCATTTACCTCCGTACACCCATAATCTTCAACACTTTCATGCGGGTCCTTCCCTGTCGTGTGGAGGGGACGCGAGGAAAAAGATGAAATGAGAAAAGAGGGAGGGAAGGAACGATTGGAGGAAAGATGAGGAGAGAGGAGAGGGGACGCAATCAAAAACGAAAAGTATCATGCATCAACAAATCGACTGACTCATCACCAAAATGGTTTAATTTTC
>CAZDIO010000125.1:0-68453 GCA_964505555.1 uncultured Bdellovibrionales bacterium | reverse complement strand
TCTTCACTTAGTCTTCTACTTCGACTTATACTTAGTCATGAGCTCGAGCTCAAACTAAAAGTTATTTTAAAGGAAAGCAATGAAAGAGGTGATCATTGTAGGGATGGGGGGATTTCTTGGTTCTGCGCTTCGATTTAAAGTTGGGGGATGGATTCTTCACCATACAGAAAATTGGAAATTTCCGCTTAGCACATTTGTAGTGAATGTTATCGGATGCTTGATCATTGGCATTCTTGCTGGCGTTATCGAAAGAGAGCATGGCCTTGGGGCCTACGGACGAATTTTTCTTTTTACGGGACTCCTTGGTGGATTTACAACCTTTTCAGCCTTTGGATTGGAGACAATGTACCTCATTCGAACCTCGGCGTGGCACATAGCAGTGCTGAATGTAGTTTTTAGTGTAGTCTGCTGTATTGGAGCGGTATTTGTGGGGGAGAGGCTCTCCTCACTTTGAGCGAGCAAACGAAGTGCTCATATTCTGTGCTAGACGCGTATGTCTCTCCTTGGTAGCATCCTCGAACATGAAACGTCGATGGTTTTTCCGATTTCACTTTCTGGTGGGGATACTTCTTTGTTTTCATTCCTCAGGAGCGCTTGCTGCCGATATCTCCTTTAGTTTGGAAACACGTCCTCAGGGCGAAAGTGTTATTGTAAAGTTTGAAAATACCGGAAAAGATGGCGCTCAACTGGTTGGGTTGAATCTTGAACTTGATGGTAAAATATATCAAGCTCATATTTCAGACTACCTTCCTAGTGGGACAAAAGATCAGGTTGAAGTTCGGATTGCGCCCCCAGAGAAGCCAGGAACGTACCCCCTCTATGCCTCTTTAGAATATATAAATGAAAGAGAAACATTTAGTATCTCCAACGTTAATTATTTTCATTTTAGAAAACCGCATCAGATAAAACCTTACTGTGGATTAAAAAACGTTTCGTTAAGAGATACCCTGGATTTTTTTGTTCCGTATAATAAGAAATTTAAATTTCGTCTTGTTCTCCCCAAACGGATTGCGGTTCTGAGCGAGGAAGAAACACCTCAGGGACGACGCTTCACTCTAAAAAATCAGATGCCGCATCTTCGCTCTGAACATACGATCTATGCAGTACTTGAAACTGACTCCTCATGGCCAATTCATGGAACAGCAGTTTTTGAAGCATCCTTGCAAACGACCTCCTCTTTTACCGATCGCTCATATTTTTCCGCTCTCCAATGTCTCGTCATCGGTCTTCTTGCTTTCCTCATCTCTGGAGGTTTGTATTGGAAAACGGTGGTAAAAAAGCAACCGTTTTATCCACATCCGTATCTTTCCTCCTTGTGCCGGTTTGGAAGTTTTATGTTTCTACTTTTTTGTGGAGTGCTCGTTCAAGGATGGGTGTTTGATACTTCTCCCGCGTTTCAGCTATTTCTTGGGCGAATCTTTTTTCTAACGACCCTTGTTTTTTTGGTTTTCGTTTCTCTCCCCGGAAAAAATAACCCTCAAGAGGAAGGGTCGGGGTCAGAGTCTCTGTCAGCGTCACTGTTGAGCGTTTCACTGATTCGCTTTACCTTTAGTGTGTTTGTGATCTCTCTGCTCTTTTTTTTATTAAAGACACTCTATGTGATCCCAGATGCGCTCTTGCCGCATATTACCCCTGAATTGTTTTCAGATAACCACTTTGGAAAATGGCTTCACCGCGCACTGACAACCGTGCTTACCTGGTTTTATTTTGGGGCGAATGATGTTGAGCAATTTATTCTCTATCTTGCCGATCCGCTCTACGTTTACATGATGCTTGCAAACCTTTTTGTCCTTACTCGCTACATCAAGCCTGATCCGCAGACGGATAAGTATTGGCATCTTCTCCGAAGTGTTTTTTCATTTTTATCGTTTGGGCGAAGCGAGGAGGGGGGTCGTTGTTATTGGAGTGCCTTAAGTAAGACCGGAGCTTTGGCGATTGCGGTGAAGGTGTTTTTTCTTCCTTTGTTAAGTAGTTGGATGATCGGGGGGTTTATTCACCAATGGAGTTTCGTGCAGTCGTTTCAATGGGAATTTCGGCAGATCAACAGTTATCTGGTTTCACTTTTTATTCTTATTGATGTGACGATCTTTACTTTTGGTTATGTAGTTGAGCTTCCACAACTAAAAAATCAGATCCGCTCTGTTGAGCCAACACTTCTTGGCTGGATAGTGTGTGTGATGTGTTATCCCCCCTTTAGTCATTTCTCTTTTCAGCTTTTTGACCTCTCTCTTGATGCCGGTCCGGGGGGAGCTCTTTCTGAGGTGTTGTCTCCAATAGTTCAAGATTTTGCTGTTGTGCTCATTACGATTCTTTGGGGCATTTATCTTTGGGCAACTATTGCACTTGGAGTGCGAAGCTCAAATCTTACTAATCGTGGTATCGTTACTTCTGGACCTTACGGGGTTGTTCGTCATCCGGCCTATGCATCAAAGGTGCTTCTTTGGGGAATTGAAGCAGGCATGTTCCAAACACGAGCGCTGACACGGATGTTTATACTTGTTCTCATCTACGGACTTCGTGCCTGGACCGAAGAGCGACATCTTAAGCAGGATGCTGATTACCTCTTATATAAAAAGAAAGTACGATGGATGTTTGTGCCTGGGGTGTGGTAATTCTCACGGCCATGAAGTGACGGATCTGAAAGAAGATTTATAGAACCACAGAGGCGCAGAGACACAGAGGAAAGGGATTTTATTGATCTTCTCTATGTCTCTATGTCTCTATGTCTCTGCGCCTCTGTGGTTCTATAAAAAATCCTTAACGTAATGACCGTGAGAAGTTTTCACAGTTTTAGTTGAGAACTAGGGGAGAGGAGTGGTGATAATTCTCTTCTCCTGATCGGGTCGAATGCTGCTAAGGAGTGTCCGACGTGAAGAAAGGTGAGGATAGAGATCTCCTTTGGAAAAAACTCCGGCAACATGTTGTAAGAGGCTGAGGTATTTTGGCGCCCGATGGGTCCAGTCGTTTTCAGATACGGCAGCTTTGAGCATTAAATGATCTCTCATTTTTCTGTCTCCCGCCACCTCGATTCCCCGTACGATGGCACGGAGAAATGCCTCTGGAGTATATTCCTCAAACAAGAAGGCATTTCCTAAGTCGGTATTTTTGCCATAATCAACAAGCGTTGCAGAAATCCCCCCGACATTTCTGGCTACCACCAGGGTGCCGGTAGCCAGTGCCTCAAGTTGTGTAATTCCACCGGGTTCATAACGAGAAGGCATGAGAAAGAGATCACTTGCTCCCGTGATCTCTAAAGCTTCCCCATGGGTGACAAAATCAAAGATCCCCTGAATGCGATTTGGATAGCGTTTTGCCAGATCGCGAAGAGTGGTTACCAAGCGCAGAAAAGCCGGATCTCCTTCACTTGGGGGGCCAGCAATGATGAGCTGTGTTTGGCGGTGTGTGCGCAGAATCAGCTCAAGAACCGTACAGTTCTCCTTCTCGATTTTTTGTGTGAGTAAACCAATTCCTTTCTGTTCCGCAAGTCTTCCTACGAGCGAGATAAGAACGGCCTCCTGATTTTCTGCTAAACCACTTTTTCTCTGCACGTTTCGTTTGAGAGCTTCTTTGTAGCTGGGGAGCCTGAGCAGCAAGCGTTCTTGTGAATAGTGTTCCGGAGTGTTTGTGTTTTGTTCAAAAACTGACCGTGCACTTTCACCAAGCTCCCATAAAACATGGTGAAGCGATTGCATGTCGACCCCGTTACTGATCCCAAAAAGTACTTTTGATTTTTTTTGTAACATCTCATGGAGCCCTTCTCCACCTTCTTTCGTAAAAAGCTCCTCTGCGTAAGGCTTGCTGACGGCGACGAGAGCTCGCTCGACATGGAAGATTGCTCCTGCGGTAAGATTGAAATAGTTACGATCATGTGGATCGCATAACCCAAAGAAGTGCTCATCACTAAGCCCAAGAATCGGCCACAGATCCTCTCCATATTGGTTTACAAACAATCGACCTTGATAGGCTCTCCCGCAATTATGGAGAATATGGGCCGTTTCAACACCATGGAGCTGTTGCCCGAAGGAGTATTTCGGATCGGTTTTCAAAAATACAGGAACAAGGCCAGTCAACCAATCGTTGGTGATCAAGATATGTGGACGAACGCCAAATCGGGGATTTGAAAGTAACTCGAGCGCTCCCCGAGAAAGAAAGATCGCCCTTCGTAAGAGCTCCTCAGATGATCCCGCGCTGTAGAGCTTTGATGCATACCGCTTATGACGAAGAAAAAAGATCTTTACGTTTTCATATTCAGCAAGATACACCTGAACGGCAATAGTTTGAGCGTGTTCTTTGATTAAGGAAGTTCCCGAAAAACGAGTTGGGCCAAAAACTACTTCGACATTTCCTATGAGGCCAAGAGGAACTTTGCGGTTATTGATCGTTAAACCTTCGCGAAGAAGCTTTGCAGCTGAGGTATGTTTGTTTCCTTGGGATTGTTCATAGAGCGGAGTGATCAAAGTTGTAGAAATGCCCGTTCGGTTGAGTGACTGCATTAAGCCGATAATCACCTGACCAAGACCACCGGCATTTGCGTGCGGTCCTTCTGGAGCAATAAAAACGATCTCGCCAATTCCGATATTTTGGAGAGTGGTGGTAACGAGCTGATACAGACGCTTTTCACTACTTTCGTGCTCCTCACTGAGGTGGCGTAATGCGAGCTCATAATACTCAGAGAGGAGAGCTCTCAACCCTTCGTCATCTCTGGTGATTTCGAAGAGTGCTCGCCCAAGACCACGACAGAGTTTTTCTTTGCTTAGTCCCTCTATGGTTTTTACGAAACTTTCGAAACTGAGCATGCTTTGAATAAGCTCAGTTTGAAAACTCAAATGACTGATTTGTTCGATGAGCTGATTTTGTGGAGAAGAATTGGGAAATCCGTTTTCTAAGTAAAATTGACCGTCGTCAATGTAGGGACGTCCCAGCCAGTATTTTTTCCCGTGATTTGCATAGCGAACATAAAAGGTCACTCCGTATTGACCGGCGTGATGAGGGGAGATAGTTTTTGTTACCCGATAGATATTTTGATTTGTTCGCGTAAAATCTTCGGGAAACAACTGCTCATCAACCCAAAGCGAATCACTATCGCCGTATCTTCCCCAACGGAGGTAGCATTCTAATGCTTCCAGTGTTTCTGCGCTTGTTTCCACCTCAACAGAAGCTTCAACGCAATCTGTTTTTATCTTTATGTCAGGGGTGCAGAGGAAACGGAAATTTTCTGCTCGAGCAAAGTCTTGCTCAAGTGAAGTTGAACTGCGGAGACTTCTTCCGGCAGATTTGAGTTTGACTGAAGTTGGAGCTTTCTCAAGGGAGAGAATAATCGTGGCTGGAACAATTGCTGATTCAGTTGAGCTGCGGTCAAAAACTCGAAATCGTCTATTTCTTAAGATTGATCGTGGGGAAACGTTGCCTTGCTGAGTTGTTCGAGAGCTTTTTCTTTTCCGTATTGCGGCAAACTCTTGTTCCCGGAGTACGAGATCGAAAGGATCATCATCGATTACTTGAAAATCTTCGGGATAAACAGCAATCGGGGATTTGCGGTCACGTGCGGGTGATTCTCCATCAAGTTGATGCTGCTCGTTTCGTAATGAAGAAAGGATTAATTCTTTATCTGCAGCAGAGGCGTTTTTTAATGAGGAACGAACAAAGGAAGAAGCGCACTGCGCATAGAGAAATGAAATAATCTCTCGGTATGTTCTTGTTTCAGCATGAACACGAAAATTAACTCGAAAACGATTGTGAATAACACCGCTAAAAGTTAAAAAAGAATTATTTGGGACAAAATTACCAAATATAACTTCAGTTGTTTGTGTTTTCTGTGAAACAGAAGTTACTTTTTTTGTACTCTCTCCAATAAAAGAGATCTGGCGGAGAGCAGAGATCAGCGAGGTGTCTCTAATTTCAAATTTTAGACGAATCTCTTCCGCTCTCTTGATAAGGGCTGGAGGAGTTTGATCATCCACAGTACCTTCCTAAAATGCAGCGCAGACTAATCGAAATTAAGTAAAAACTATAAACATCTCAGCCCCGAAAGGCAAATTTCATGCTCTTATTTAGAGCGAAAACTAGGAAGATCGATTCACGTCAATTCTCCCTGGGTGGGAGGAGCTTTCAGAGAAAGATTCGGTTTATGGAGTGAAGAAAAAAGCCAGTAATTAGACCTCTATGGCCTCTCTGAAGCGCAGTGGTCATCAAATAAAGAGCTCTTCGCTATAGGGAAAACTACGGACAGTAGAGCTTTCGCTTCTTCGAACCGTCCTTAGGGTGTTCTCCTACGAAGCGTTACTCTGTTTTTAAGAGGAGAGAAGAACCGCCCGATCGGTATCTTTAAGAATCGCACTTGTCGTGCTTCCAAAGAGTTTGCTTGCAAAACTTGTTTTTCCAAAAGCCCCAAGCGCAAGGACGCTTGCGCCGACTTCACTTGTATAACGCAAAATTTCCTCTGCGGTCTTTCCGCCGCGTGACTCAGCAAGGACTTCAACATCGTAGATGGAGAGATACTCTCGGGCAGGGGCTAAAATCTCCTCTGCTCGTTCTTTATGGGTCTCCACGGTAAATAAATGGATGCGCTCCATTTCAGTAAGCTCCGCAAATTCTGCCGCAACTCGTAATGTTCGTTCAGCGGCCGGGCTTCCATCGTAAGCAATGACGAGAGAGGATTCACCTTGAGGATCTGCTGGGACGACCAACACCGGCCGAGTGGTTTCTTGCAAGAGGGCATTGGTAGTAAAGCCATTTTCTATATATTCAACACCGGTATGTTTGCCGTGATTTCCCATCACGACGAAATCTACTTCGCGAGAAGCCTCGAGGATGACCTCCACCGGCATTCCTCGTCGGCGGATAAAGTCTCCTCGAATGTGAGCCTCACGAAGTTGCTCTTCAAAAAACGCAAGTAACTTTTGATATTCGAGGTCAAACTTACTTTCAATTTCTAGCATTTTATCAGGAGGAAGAGGGACCGGGAAAACTGGTTGGATACCCACAGCGCTCGCTACTGAGGCTGAAAGGTCGTAGTGCATGAGACGCCGCTGATCTTCGATATAAATCGCTTTAAGGTAACCGCCGGTGATCCCTGCGACACTACAGCCAATGTTTAAGGCGGCTTCTGCCGACGAAGACCCATCAAATGGGGTAAGAATGCTCCTAATCATGTCTCATCTCCAGTCAGTAATTTATAAACACTGTATACTTTTGTGTAAGCTTCTCCTAGTGTCGTAAGGAGGTTTGATCCCTCTGATTCTGCGATTACGATAAGAAAGTAGCCAGTGAGTATCGATCTGAAATTCGCGTTTAAGTGTTTCATACCAGCTGTTTATCGCTCTAAATCACGCAATTACCGATAGATCTCCTTATCTGGGACTTGTCAGCGCAGCGCCTTAAAGATATGACACTGTAGTCTGGACAAGTTCATTTTTGTATATGACTCCAATCATGTAGGAAATGAAGGAGGTCTCATTATATGCTATATGGTTTAAGTAACCTATGTCAAAACTTGATGATTACGCACTTAGCCTACGGGGCCAGACCTATGTACCGCTCGTTGTGGGCGGAATGGGCGTTGATATCTCCACCTCCGATCTTGCGTTAGCCATCGCGAAACTCGGTGGAATTGGACACATTTCTGACGCGATGTCTCCTTGGGTGTCTGATAAAAAGTTTGGCACACGGTATCAAAATCTCAAACAAAAAAAATACGAAGATAATGTAGACTCAACTGATAAGACTCAGGTGAAGTGGGATCCTCAGGATCTCTACCAAGCAACTCTCAAACACGTTGAATCCACCATGACCGCAAAGCGAGGGGATGGTGCGGTTTTTGTTAACGTGATGGAGAAGCTTTTAATGGGGGCGCCAAAAGAAACCCTTCGTGCGCGGCTGCGTGCGGCACTTGATGGTGGAATTGATGGTGTGACATTATCTGCCGGGCTCCATCTAGGATCACTTTCCTTAATTGCTGACCATCCTCGATTTCGAGATGTAAACATTGGCATCATTGTCTCATCGCTTCGAGCGTTAAAGCTTTTCCTTCGTGCAGGCGCAAAATGCGATCGCCGTCCAGATTATATCATTGTTGAGGGACCTCTCGCGGGAGGGCATCTTGGATTTGGACTTGATTGGGAGCAATACAGCTTGCACTCGATCGTTAAGGAGATACTTGATTTTATCCAGGAAGAGAATTTAAAAATTCCGGTAATCCCCGCAGGAGGAATTTTTACAGGAACTGATGCAGCGCAATTTCTTGAGATGGGAGCATCCGCTGTGCAAGTTGCAACGCGATTTACGATCTCTCAAGAGTGTGGGTTACCTGATAATGTAAAACAGGTGTATCTTCGTGCGGAGCCAAAGAATGTTATCGTCAATATGATCTCCCCAGCTGGATATGCGATGAGAATGTTGTCTTTTAGTCCGTGTCTCACTTCAAATATTCGACCAAACTGTGAGGCGCTTGGGTATATGCTCGATCGCGATGGAAAATGTGCTTACGTAGATGCGTATGCAGCGACCGGAGTTGATGAAAAGGGACGAAAACTTCCAGTAACGGAAAAGATGTGTATCTGTTACCACTTCATGAAGTATTCCTGCTATACCTGTGGGCACTACGTGTATCGTCTAAAAGATACCACAGTAAAAAAGCCTAACGGTGAATTTTATCTCCCACCGGCGGAGCATATTTTTAACGATTATCTCTCTAGTAAAGATCATCAAATTCATGTTCCCCAGCTTTTTGAAACACTCAGTCAGGCGGCCATGATTTTATGATGAAAAAAGCGCAGATAATAGCATAGCCCCCGATTTTTCTCCTTCCAACGTTTTTTCTTTGCATCGAAGCATCCTATTCCATAATGATTACCATATTGGGAGCTCGATTATGAAATGCCCTCACTGCGAGACAACGGTTCTTCAAGAGGTGGTCCTTACCTGTCCTCAGTGTCAGGCAGATCTTGGCGCCTTAAGTTATGTCAGTAAGATCCGAAGCGACCTTCTTCAGGTAAAGCAAACTATCGGCTCGCGGCTTTCGACCTTGGAAAATTCCCTTCAAGCGCTTGAGGATATGGTTGCAAAAAGCGTTAAGCCCAAACAAGCTTCTTTTGAAAAACAGATCCCCACGACTGAAAAACCGGAAAACGAAAAATTCACTCGAGAGATTCGACAAGAAGCTCAAGCAAAGGAACCCGTAGCACCCTTCGTAGCTGAGCAAGAAAAGAACCCCTCCCATCCTTCGGTGAGGCAAGGTCCACAGCAGGTTCAGAGCAATAAGGAAGCGGAGATCCAGTTTGGTCAGAAATGGTTGCTTGTTTCTGGAATCATTATCATGGTTCTTGGGGTTGGATATTTTCTGAAATATTCCTTTGATCAAAACTGGATCGGCCCTGCAGCGCGCGTTTCCATGGCGTATCTTACAGGAATTGTGCTTCTTGTCCTTGGAGAGCGTTTTCGTAAAAAAGATTTTGTGGCCTTTGGTTTAAATTTGGTGGGAGGAGGTATCGCCACCTTATATTTTTCAACCTATGCGGCATATCAGATGTATGATCTCTTTGACCAAGGGGTGTCATTTGGGATCATGGTCATGATTACTGCGCTAGCGGGCACGCTTGCAGTGATTTATGACAGTAAACAAACAGCAGTACTTGGACTTATAGGAGGGTTTCTCACCCCTGTGCTGCTGAGCACGGGGCGGGATAATCAGCTTGCGCTCATGACCTATATGGTTATTCTCAATTTTGGATTGTTGGGAATTGCATTTTATAAAAATTGGCGCTCACTCAACTATCTAGGATTTATCTTTACCAGTCTGCTCTTTGCTGCGTGGTATGCAAACCATTATCACGGCTCCAAGTTCTGGCAGACGATGCTATTTTTGAACATTTTTTTTCTAATCTATGCCTTTGTTCCTTTTCTTTATTACTTTTTTCCAAAGCGTCCCCGTGAGGCAATAGGAGGATTCTCCATCTCTGTGCCAAATGCTTTTCTTACCTTTCTCTATTCCTATCTGATGATTAAACCACTCTTTGGTGTCCCCGCAATTAGTGTCGTCAGTGTAGCGTATGCGGCATTTTTTCTCTGGATGGCGCAGTGGATCTATCGAAAAGATAAAACAAATACTGGGATACTGGTTATCCTTCTTGGTCAGGCGCTTCTTTTTTTAATAATTACGGTACCACTACTTTTTTCAAAACAGTGGATTACTGTTTTTTGGGCAATGCAAGCGACGATTTTAGTTTGGATTGCATTGCGTTTGTATAATAAACGTCTCTACATGGGCGGGATGGCCCTCCTTGGCGTAGCGATTGGGAGATTTATCTTCTATGATTATCCTGAGGTGTTTTATCTCTCTGTTGATCGTGATCTCTATCATGGTGGAGCCGCCCCACCGTTTACTTACCTCCTTGTTGAAAGATGGATTACTACGGGGACAGTCTTGGCAGCAGTATATATTTCGGCAATTCTTTTAAGGAAAAACGCCAAGAAAGGTACTGGGCTTGTCACTCTTTCTTCTAAGGCGTTTTTTACCCTTTTTGCGATACTGTTGTTTTATGCACTCAACATTGAAGTCAGTGCGTTTTTTCGGGAATACTTACCGCAAGCTCGGTTTGCGGCCCTCTCTGTTCTCTGGGCACTTTTTTCAATTGTGACTATTGTTATTGGGTTTGTAACCAATGAATCGGCAATACGAAAATGTGCCATCGGCTTGTTTGGCTTAACGATTACAAAGGTGTTTTTTGTAGATATGGAAAATGTCAGCACCCCTTTTCGGATCATCTCTTTTATGGTTCTTGGGCTGGTATTGATCCTCGCCTCGTATCTCTATCACCGCTACAAAGATCTTATATTGCCAAAGAACTTACAAAAATAAGAAGTAACGAAGGATGTGTAAAATAATTAACAACCTGTTTTTCAATAAGGGAATTCTAAACCTGCCTGCCTCTCGGCGGTTTAAATTTTTAAGTTATTGCCAGAAAGCAATAATCTTTTATTTCGTGCTTTTTCCCGTGCCCTGTTTTTCCCTCTCCCCGAGTGATTTCACTCATCGCGCTGAAATCACAACGAGTTCCTCTGTTTCTAGCGGTGAGCCAGTTCAGGTAGCACTTACCGCAGAGATGTTTTCCTTTGCTCAGGAGGATCGCTCCGACATTCGAATCTTCGATGAACGGGGAGGAGAAACTCCGTATGCCATCTATCGTGATAGTCCTCCCATGCAGGAAGTCGGGAGGTGGTTTTTATTTAGGTTAATCAGCTACACTCCTGAGGAGGTCCAGACAACGCTTATTTTTGAAAATCCAGAGAGTGAGCGAGCTTTTGAACGAATTGACTTTACAACGACCTCAAAGGATTTCAAGAAGAATATCGAACTGCAAACAAGTAGCGATATGGTCTCCTGGACCGATCCCCTTGAAGACACTATCTTTGATTTTTCTTCACGGATTAATCTCCGAAAGACGACCATTGAGCTTCCCTCACGAAAGGCACGCTATGTTCGTGTGATCTTCAAAGATCAATTGATCGCCAAAGACGGTACCGAGATGAATCTTCGTTATAACGGTCTTGAGTTTTCAGTGAATGAGAGTTCAGACGTACATTTTAAAATCGATTCTATTCGCGGCCAATTTCAGCAGGGGGAGAAAAGGGAAACAATATCTGATCGTTTGAGTATTCTCAATCTTCAACAAGAGTTAGATGAAGATCGGAACAGTTTTTACAAACTTGGGACAACTTCGTTTCCGTTAGAACGATTAAAACTAAAAATCAATAACTCTTACTACTATCGTGCAGTTGAATTGTGGAAGTTCGAAAAAAATCCTTCAAAGAAAGAAGCTCAAAAACGCGTTGTTGGAAGAGGAGTGATTTATAAGTTTCCAGGAATGAGTAAATCAGAAGATACCATTCTTCTTGGGGGGCAAACGACCGTTGTGCCATTTGAGGAAGAGCTTGTACTGCAAATCATCAATGGCGACAATCCGCCACTACAGGTTACCGAGCTAGAGTTTTCATGGGCAAGGCAGGTGCTCTATTTTGTTCCGGAGCCGAGCCGCAAATATCATCTCTATGTAGGAAATGATTCGCTGTTACTGCCAAAGTACGAGTTGATGAATCTTATTCCGCACTCGCAGCTTGAGCGGGATCGCTATCCTTTGTGTACGCTTGGGGTGGTTGAGAAAAACCCAGGTTTTAAGCGGTCAAAAAAACACCGATCGTTTCAGGGTGAAGTTGAAAGAAACCTCTTGAATGGTATCGTTCTTTTTGTTGTTGTAGGACTCGGACTCTGGATGTACCGCCTCTTAAAGAAAGTTTCTCATGATGGAGTGAAGAAGCGCTAATAGCTGTTCGTCGAAATCTGAGAGAAGAGGGCGAGATCACACCATCGACAGTTCACTTTACCTATTATTGCTAAGGGGTTTTCGTTTCGTTGATGAGGAAAAGTTTTACTCGAATTATGTCAGTAAATGTTACTTGCTGTGTGCTCTTTGGGGCACTTTTATTTCCACAGCTTGTTTCAGAAACTACAGCGATTACAAGCTTCATAGCCAGAGCAGTTTTTAATCATAATCTCCATGAAGTAGTGAAAGGGAGATTTTTTCGAGCGGGACAGATGTCTCCCCAAGAGCTCCAATCGATTGTTGCTACAAATCGCATTCGCACAGTTATTGATCTCCGTCTTGACGATGACGATGAAACAAAAAAAGGCGAGAGCGAGGAGTTAGCGGTAGAGGAGGCTGGAGCACGCTATATACATTTTCCGATGAGAAGTTCCCGTGTTCCAAGACGAGAGAAGATAGATCTTCTTCTCTCTGTCTATGATCAGGCAGAGGTTCCAGTTTTGATTCATTGTTCAAGCGGTACCCATCGCGCCGGAGTTGCTGCTGCGCTCTGGTTGATTGAAAAAGAAGGGGTGGATCCCGGTGTGGCACTTGAGCAGCTTTCTTCTCGTTACGGGTTTTTTCAGTTTGAAAGAAAGTTAAAAGCTCTGTATCAAGGTCATCCTACCCTTGATACGCTCATCTTAAGATTTGTAGAAGATCATCGTGCTACGGGGATCTCGCTTCGTCATTGGCTTGATGAATATTATCCTCGAGAAGCGCAAGAGAGAAAAAGCATTTCTTAATGTGAAACGTGTTTGTTTTTATGTTGAAGCGATTGGAGAATACGAAGAGCTTTTTTGTTTGGAGTAGGGAACGAGTAGTTTTGAAACTGGTTTGGAGGGATCCAGCGGAGTGTTTGATAAACTAGATTTCGCGGTCTTCCCCGAAGAATCTGCGCGCGGCAGAAATTCAGCTCTACTCTTTGTCCCTCGAGGAGTCTTGTAACGATAAGAAAAGGCGGCCTTACGGCGAGTTCAACCCCTAACTCTTCTCTCCCCTCTCGTTTAATGCAGGAACGGACGCTTTCCCCGTTTTCACATTTGCCTCCTGGAAACTCCCATAATATTTTGGCGTTCCGTTTGGTTTTTCCAATAAGGTATCGTCCTTCGTGGTGAATGCAAGCAATGCCAACGCGAATCTGCGGGGGTTTTTTTCGAGGTTTCGTTGATGCGGAGGATGGCAATGAAGAGGTCTTACTTTGAAAAAAATAGCAGTTGTTTTTCAGGGGGCATTGATGACAATGGGGAGTGCTCCCCTTACAGAGCAGAGCACCTAAATCCATCAGAGCATGATTCAACGTGGGGGCATGTTTGTGGTGCTCCTGAAAGAGAACGTGAGATTTCTGAGAGATTGTTTTACCTGAAGTGCCGAGGAGTCGTGAGAACACCCGCCTAAGGTTTGTATCAAGTGCAGGAAGAGGCTCTCCAAAAGCAAAACAACAGATGGCTGCTGAGGTGTAGTCGCCGATTCCGGGAAGAGAGCGCAATGTTTTTTGCTCTTTTGGAATTCGCCCTTGAAAATGCTTCTTGATGAGTTTTGCAGATTTCTGCAGATTTCGAGCTCGATTGTAGTAGCCAAGTCCGCGCCAATAAGGAAGGAGGGAGCTCCAGGAAGCTTCTGAAAGTGAGGTGAGATTTGGAAAGCGCTTGAGAAAGCGGTTGTAGTAAAGAAGAACTCGACTCACCTGGGTTTGTTGAAGCATGACTTCAGCGATCCAGATCTTGTACGGATTGGCGTTCTCTCGCCAAGGAAGAGGTCGTTTGTTTTTTTTGTACCAGGAAAGAAGATCTTTTACGATCTGCGTTCTTGTTTCTGCTGATGTCATTGTGGTCTCGACTTGAATGCTTATAAGTATAAGGTTTTTAACACAGAGGAAGACGCAGAGCACACGGAGCACACAGAGGGGAAAAGGGATAAATTCTCCTCTCTGTGTGCTCCGTGTGCTCTGCGTTAAATAAACCTAACGTAGCCCAATACCAAGGCGCTCTACCTCACGACCCAATCCCCCTCAAAAGATAGATTTTCAATATTCCGGACATTGATAACCTCTTAAAACAACTAGTAAATCACGAAAAACTGAAGCGAATATCCCGGTTTTCCCGATAAGGGGGTGTAAGGTCGGTTCGGTCAATAAGGTAAGTGGAGGTAGTGGCATGGTAACTCAGGATAAGGGAGATGTGTTAAATCTCTCCCTTCAGTATAAAGTAAAAACAAGCGGACTGTTCTCGCTTGCACGAATATTTGGAGCGCAACTGTTTGGGTCTCCGCAGGTAGAGCCAGACATCATTGAAAAGCTTTTTTCTCGTCCGAGTGCGTATAAAAATGTAAGCGTTTATGGAAAACATCGCACGGCACCAGAGCGCTATGAGGTAGGAAGCGTTCGTAATTATTACGTCAACTCGAACTAAGCTCCTCGTTCTATCAATGCGCGTTACTCTTTAATCTTTTCATTGTGTTGAGATTTCGTTAGAGATCCAACCATGGGCTTTCTTCTTCCTGTAGGTACTGCAAAGACTTGGCGAGAGTGTGTTCGCAAGTTTTGGTACGATCAATTTCCCCCAGACAATTTGTTTGTTGAAAAAGATCCCTTTGAGCAATTACTTTCAAAGTTGGGAATGGAACATGAAGAACGGATTAAGAACTCATTCTCGGAGATTACGCTCGCACTCTCTCCAGCGCACACTCAAGAGTTAATGAAGCAAGGTGTTCCCGTTATTTATCAGCCGGTGATTATTGATGAGCAACGAAAATTAATAGGGAAACCTGATTTTCTGATTCGTAATGAAACTGGGGAGTATATAGTTGCCGACGCAAAGCTCGCGGATTCACTCTCTGGTCATCCAGAGATTCGATTACAACTTGCGCTCTATCGGCTACTCTTTTCAAGTAAACTCCCGGCAAGATGTTATCTTCGTTCCGGAGTCATTGAAGAGGTTGGGGATGAAGCAAATGGGATAAGAGATAATTTTCTTGAAAATTTTCAAAAAATTCTTGCACAAAAAACCCCTCCAGAAACACATTTTAGTCATTCCAAATGTAAAGGGTGTGGTTATAGTGAGATCTGTATTCCTGAATTTCATACTCAAGGGGAGCTGACTCTGATCTATGGCATCGATGTTCGAAATGTAGGTGCTCTAGAAGGAAGGGGAATTAAAAATATTTCACAACTTGCTGAAGCTACTCCTGAGGACCTGGCAGATCTGCCGTACTTTACGACACAAGAGAAGAGACAACGAGTGATTCATCAAGCACGAAGCTTTCTCCAAGGAGAGGTGATCGAATTGGAGTCTCCCGATTTGCCGGAGGGAACCTGGATTCACTTTGATGTTGAACTTAACCCCTTTGCCTCAGTAGACGGTGGGCAGGTCTATCTCTGGGGATTGCTTCCTCCTCCGTATAGCCGAAAAGAATATCAGTATGTATGGAGTGAAGATGGTCCAGAGGGTGATTATCAAGGTTGGCTTTCTTTTCTTCAGGCAGTGGAGCACTACCAGAAGCACTATGAAAAGCCGCGTCTTATTCACTTTTCGCCATTTGAAAAGGCGCAACTTCGGGCTTATGCACAGCGCTACACGATGGAGAGTCATCCCATCGTGAAGTTTCTTTTGAAGGAAGAAGATGCCTTGGTGGATCTTCTTTCAATTGTAAAACGCTCTCTTGTTCTTCCAACCACAGGATATGGTCTTAAGCAGATCTGCAAAGATAAGCGTCTGGTGAACTTTTCTTGGGAAAATGAAGGATCTGGTTCCCAGTGGTCTGTTGTTCGATATTTAAAATATCTTGAGTCTGAGATTCTCACGGAACAAAAAGCAATCCAAGAGGAGATTCTTCAATATAACCGAGATGATGTGCTTGCCACACGGGCTCTTGAAGTATGGTTGCGTAAGCGTTTGCAACTAAAACGAGCTAATATTATACAGTAGCCCTGGGGTTACGGGCATTAAGGGAAGGATTTTTTATAGAACCACAGAGACGCAGAGGCACAGAGAAAAAAGATTTTATTGATCTTCTCTGTGACTCTGTGGTCCTATAAATCTTTCTTCAGATCCTTAACTTATGGCCGTGGCCTGGGGTGTGTTATGAACTTTTAACAGAGACCAAACACGCCGCTAACATTCATTTGCGCAGATACCCTCATGGCTCAACAGAACATTCTTGTAATTGAAGATGAGGAGGATATCCTCGAACTTGTTCGTTATAATCTTACAAAGGAACAGTTTGGGGTCTCTGGGGTTACCTCTGGAGAGGAGGGGTTGCGTTTAGCGCGGGTGCAGATTCCGGATCTGATAGTTCTTGATTTAATGCTACCCGGGATCGATGGTCTCGATGTGTGTCGTATTTTAAAAAACGACGAAGAGACTCGGGACATTCCGATCATGATGGTTTCTGCCAAAGGTGAAGAGAGTGATATTGTTACGGGACTTGAACTTGGAGCGGATGACTATATTACAAAACCCTTTAGTCCCAGAATCCTTATTGCTCGGGTAAAAGCGGTGATTCGGCGTCGGCAAGCAGAGCCTCTTGATAGTGAGGCGGTGCTTCGGGTGCATGAGATTACGATTCATCCCGGAAGGCATGAGGTATTAATTCAGGAGGAGCCGATCCCTTTAACCTTAACGGAGTTTCAAATTCTTCATTTTCTTGCAAGGCATCCGGGATGGGTTTTTACAAGGTATCAGATTGTTGATGCTATTAAGGGAAAAGATTATCCGGTTACCGATCGTGCGGTGGATGTGCAGATTGTGGGATTGAGAAAGAAGCTTGGACCGGTTGGAAAATATATTGAAACCGTTCGTGGTGTAGGATATCGCTTTAAAGAATGACACTTGATCCCCGCGCAAAAGAACTCTCACTTGAGACCATGCTTTCGAGTATGACCGAGGGGGTATTAATTCTGGATGCAGAATATCTTGTGGTTCATACGAATAAAGCTGCCTCAAAGTTTCTTGATGTTGATGATGAGGCCATTTTAGGAAAGCGAATAGATCAGGTGGTGAGAGATGAAGGATTAAAGCGGTTTTTTTCCAATGATTCGGCGCTTGCTGTGGAGTCTGGAGCAGAGATAACACTTCGCAGTGGAGATGAGGAGTATTTTACCCTTCGGAGCACCGCGCTTCGCGGTCAGGAAGGAGAATTATTTGGTATGTTGATTATTGTTAATGATGTAACGCGCCTCAAACTTCTTGAGAAGGTAAGAAGGGATTTTGTAGCAAACGTATCTCACGAGCTTAAGACCCCAATTACTTCGATTAAGGGATTTGTGGAAACCCTCCTTGATGGAGCGATGGATAATAAAGAAGATGCTCGGCGGTTTTTGCGGATCATGTCGGTGCAAGCAGATCGCTTACATGCGATCGTCGAAGACTTATTGACACTGGCGCGGTTAGAGAGTGAATCTGAACAGGAGTTTCTTGTTCTTGAAACAGAGAAGGTGCGTGATATTTTAAATGCCGCTTCTGAAGTTTGTCGGGGTGGAGCTGCAGCAAAGTCAATTACGTTGCGGGTAGAATGTGACCCACTATTGAACGTGGTGGTTGATCGATCACTCCTTGAGCAAGCGGTTATTAATCTTATTGATAATGCAGTGAAATATAGTGGGAACAACACTACCGTTACCATTAAAGGAATTCGCACTAAAGAAGAGATTATCATTGAAGTTCAAGATCGGGGTCCGGGGATTTCTGATGAGCACCTCGCACGAATTTTTGAGAGATTCTATCGAGTTGATAAGGCCCGGAGTCGAAAGATGGGAGGTACTGGTCTTGGTTTAGCCATCGTTAAGCACGTAGCAAGTATTCATAACGGAAACGTTGATGTGAAGAGTGAAATGGGACAAGGCAGTACGTTTTCAATTCATTTGCCCCTGCCGGAGATCAAATAAGCTCAGTTTTTTGCCATTCTCTCCGGAACTTGAAAAACTTCTAGCATTCTCCTAATAATACCCTAACAAAACTACTGCACTGTGCGCGCAGTAATAGCGTATTGTTATTATTTATTTAGGACAGTTGAAAGAAAAAGGCATGGGAATATGAAAAAAGATGGCAATCTGAAGTATGTAGCATTCCTTACGGGCATTCTCCTTTCACAATCGGTATCTGCTGCGCCCACCACCATGGGGACAGATATGATCCGAGTTGATGGCTCGAGTACTGTGTATCCAATTACTGAAGCAGTTGCAGAGGAGTTTGGTTCAAAAAACAAAGAGATCAAAATTACCGTGGGTATCTCAGGAACTGGGGGTGGATTTAAAAAGTTCTGTGCAGGAGAGACCGATATTTCTGATGCCTCACGACCAATAAAAGAAACGGAACTTCAACTCTGTAAGGATAACGGGGTAGAGTTTGTGGAGCTTCCTGTTGCCTATGATGCGCTCTCGGTAATCGTCAGTAAGGACAACACCTGGGCGAATTCAATCACGGTAGCCGAGCTAAAAAAGATCTGGGAACCTGAAGCTCAGGGAAAGATTACTACGTGGAATCAAATTCGAGCGGATTGGCCAAATAAACCACTTGTTCTTTTTGGAGCAGGGGTTGATTCCGGGACGTACGACTACTTTACAGAAGCTGTGGTGGGAAAAGAGCATTCTAGTAGAGGTGACTTCACCAGTAGTGAGGATGACAATGTGCTTGTTCAGGGAATTGCGAGTGATCCAAATGCTCTCGGATTTTTTGGAATGGCATACTATGAAGAGAATAAAGGCAAATTAAAGGCATTGGCAATTGATGATGAAAAAGAAGCTAATGGCAAAGGTCCACAATCACCCACAAAAGAAAACGTGGTTAAGGGATTGTATCAGCCATTATCTCGCCCACTGTTTATCTATGTGAGTAAGAAAGCACTTGATCGTCCTGCTGTGAAGGAGTTTGTTTCCTTCTATTTGAAGAATGTATCAACATTATCAAATGAAGTAGGCTACGTGCAGCTTCCCTCCGAAGTTTATAATCTCGCTGAGGGAAGGTTTAATAAGTCCATTATTGGCACCGTTTTTACTCAGGGTGGAAACCATGTGGGAATGACCCTTGCTGAGTTGTTAAAAAAAGAGCAGTAGTCAAACGGCAGTAAGATAAGATTTTTTGAACACAGAGTTCACGGAGTTTCACAGAGTAAAGAATAAAATCGAATATTCTGACTCTGTGGATCTCTGTGAAACCCTGTGTTCATTAAAAAACTCGCTCCTATCTATCTCCCTCAGTAAGTGATGGATCCTTCCATGACAGAAACAAGCATTGACACTCCTGTCTTTACCGAAGTGCGCCGACTGCGTGTTGCTTCGTTAAAAAGGATTAAGGAAGAATCGATTCGGCTAATGCTTTTTTTCTGTGCGTGTATTTCCGTGTTTACCACGCTCGGTATTGTTCTTGTTCTTGTGATTGAGGCGGGCTCGTTTTTTGTTGATGTGCCGATTACCGATTTCCTGTTTGATACCCAGTGGACCCCTCTTTTTGCAGATAAACATTTTGGAATCCTGCCATTAGTATCGGGGACATTTTTGACATCAATTATTGCACTTACTGTGGCGTTGCCAATGGGTCTGATGAGTGCCATCTACCTGAGTGAGTTTGCAAGTGCGCGGGTGCGTGGAATATTAAAGCCGATTCTAGAGGTGCTCGCGGGCATCCCTACCGTAGTTTTTGGATATTTTGCTCTACTTTTTGTTACCCCTCTCTTGCAGAGATTCATTCCAAATCTTTCAGGGTTTAATGCATTAAGTCCAGGAATTGTAATGGGGATTATGATTCTTCCGATGGTGGCCTCTCTCAGTGAAGATGCTTTTTATTCAGTGCCAAGAAATCTAAAAGAAGGGGCATATGCACTCGGAGCTTCTAAGTTGCAGATGATCTTTGGTGTTCTTGTGCCGTCCTCGTTTGGGGGGATTATGGCAGCTTTTGTTCTTGCGATGTCACGAGCGGTTGGAGAAACCATGATCGTCGCCATCGCTGCAGGCCAACAACCACGACTTTCTTTCAATCCCCTTCAAGGGGTCGAGACGATGACAGCATATATTGTCCAAATTTCTCTTGGTGACACACCGCACGGTACGCTTGAATACAAAACAATATTTGCCGTAGGAGGAGCATTGTTTGTTATTACCTTACTATTAAATCTTTTTAGTTTGTACATGAGAAGTCGCTTTAAGCGCAGATTTTCATAAAGAAACGGATGAGATTCTTAGCAAGAAAACAGGCTGAACACTTATTTCGATTCGCAGGAGTGTTTGCACTTTCACTTTCAGTGTTAATGCTTGCTACTTTGGTAGTGGATATTCTCTATGACGCACTTCCGCGTCTGCAAGGATCGTTTTTCACTGCTTTTCCCTCTCGGCACCCGGAGAAAGCTGGTATTGCTTCGGCACTTACTGGTTCAGTCTATTTGATGCTCCTTACCGCGGTGATTAGTGCTCCTCTTGGAATAGGAGCGGCCGTGTATTTAGAGGAATATGCACCTCAGAACCGATTGACCCGTTTTATTGAACTTAATATTGCAAATCTTGCTGCTGTTCCCTCAATCATTTATGGAATCCTTGGTTTACAGCTATTTGTAAGGACGTTTCGCTTGGAACGGAGTCTGCTTACGGGAGCATTTACGCTCTCTTTATTAATAATGCCGGTGATCATTATCGCTGCGCGTGAAGCCATTCGTCGAGTCCCCTATACCTTTCGAGAGGCTGCCTACGCTCTTGGTGCAAGTAAGTGGGAGGTTGTGCGTGATCAGGTGGTTCCTGCGGCACTTCCAGGGATTTTTACCGGGTGCATTCTAGCGTTTTCTCGTGCGATCGGTGAAACGGCGCCACTCATTACTATTGGAGCCCTGACCTATGTGGCCTTTATTCCAGATGGGCTTTTTTCTTCCTTTACGGCTCTTCCGATTCAAGCGTTTAACTGGACCTCTCGTCCACAGGAAGCGTTTCATGCAAATGCTGCTGCGGCTATTGTTGTACTTCTTTCACTTTTGTTGACAATGAATTGTATTGCGGTACTCCTTCGTGCAAAGTTTGAAAAAAGATATGATTTTTAACGATCTATGAGATTACTAAACGTTCTAGAGGTTCCGATGGAGAAACCAATTACAGAGCAGAGACGAGTGAGCGTCAGAGTCAAGGAGTTGAATTTTTTCTATGGACAAAAGCAAGCCCTCTTCGATGTGAATGTAGAGATCGCCTCAAATGCGGTAACGGCGCTCATTGGGCCTTCCGGATGCGGGAAGTCTACATTTCTTCGAACACTGAATCGGATGAACGATCTCATTCCCAATACGCGCCTTGAGGGGAGTGTGCAGATTGGAGAGATTGATATCTATCGGGAGAAAGTTGACCTTGTATTTTTGCGAAAAAAAGTGGGGATGGTGTTTCAAAGGAGTAACCCTTTTCCAAAATCAATTTTTGATAACGTTGCTTATGGACCGAGGTTACACCAGGTAAATGATCGCAAGCAGCTTGAGGAGATTGTCGAAGGGAGTCTCAAGCGAGCAGATCTTTGGAATGAGGTAAAAGACAGACTTAGGTCAAGTGCCTTTAGTCTCTCTGGTGGACAACAACAACGCTTGTGCATCGCTCGTGCCCTTGCGGTAAATCCGGAGATCTTACTCATGGATGAGCCCGCCTCTGCGCTCGATCCCCGCTCAACAGCAAAGATTGAAGATCTGATCAATGAGCTTCGCACAGAGTACTCCATTGTGATCGTTACCCACAATATGCAACAAGCCGCACGAGTTTCTGACTTTACCGCCTTTTTTTACGAAGGGAGGCTCGTAGAGTTTGATAAAACAAAGACAATCTTTACAAATCCACAGAAACAAGAAACAGAAGATTATGTGACGGGCCGATTCGGTTAAAAAGAGGTGTATGACAAGACATTTACAACATGAAGTCCTCAATCTGAAGAAAAGAATTATCGAATTGGGAATCCTTGTTCAACAACGAGTTGAAAAAGCAACCGCTGCAATTATTGTTCTTAACGATAAACTTGCGGGGGAGGTGATCGAGGGAGATCGCGAGATTGATACGTATGAAGTAGATTTAGAAGAGGAATGTCTAAAGCTTTTGGCGCTTCATCAGCCAGTAGCAATTGATCTTCGATTTATTGTTGCGGTGTTAAAAATGAATAGTGATCTTGAGCGAATTGGTGATTTGGCAGTAAACATTGCACAGCGGGCTAAGAATCTCACCTTTCTTGGTACCCCGCTTAATATCCCTTTAATTAATGAGATGGTGGAGAAAACGAAGAGAACCCTGGAAAATAGCCTGCAATGCCTTGTGGAGATGGATAGTACCCAGGCAACTGCCGTTCTTGCTTCAGATACGGAGATAGATGAGATTAATCGCAAGGTGTATACCTTAGTAAAGGAAGAGATGAAGCGGGATACTTCAAAAATTGACCAGATGCTTCTTGTTCTTGCGATCTCTAAAAACCTAGAACGTATTGCAGATCATGCCTCGAACATCGCGGAAGATGTTATCTATATGAATGAGGGAGAGATCGTTCGCCATGGCAAGGGAAGGTATTAAAAACCCCTCTCTTTTGATTATTTCGGCAAGGATCCCCTCCGGTTTTATTTGGCTCACCCCAGAATAAAATTTTTTTAAACAAGTCTCATACGTTAAGAACAGCATAGTAATTGTAATTAGGGAGAAATCTTCTCGCTTATACTGATTGGCAAAAGTCATGATGTGTAAGGTGGGGCGTTATTACGAGAGGGAACCTTAATAATTTAAATTTTGGCAAACGCTATAAAAAAATATTCGCACATTGGGTGGTTGAACCGTGCTATTATGGAGCGTTATGTCAGTTGTTTTAGTTGTTGAAGACATTCAGGACTACTGTGAAGAGATAGGATTTGGTCTCGCGCGCGATGGTCACGAGGTAAAGCTCGCAACGAGCGGAAGAGAGGCAGTTGAGATCGGAAGCCTTGTTCGGCCCGATGTGCTGGTGACAGATTGGATGCTTCGCGATCATATCCATGGTCTTGATGTAGCTGAAGCACTAAAACTTGTTTGTCCCTCTGTTCAGACGATTCTTATTTCCGGATATGTTTCGTCGGATCTCCGTAATGAGGCTACGCAGGCAGCCGTTTTTGATTTTCTCGAAAAACCATTTCCTCTCAAAGAAATTCGTCTTGCTGTGGAGCGAGCCTCAAAAAAGAGAACTTGGTGGAGTCATGCATCATTGGTGGGATTTTTAGAAACGGATCGACGGGGGAAGATTCTTTTTGCTAATGCCACTGCTGAAGAGATGATGGGAAGAACTATTCCCGGAATGTTTGTAAAGGGTATCGATGAGTTATTCTCTGCTGAAGAGCAGAAAAGTTTAAAAGCCACGTCAGAACGGTGGGTCTCGTTGACTCCAATTGAACAAGATGGAGTTCGGTGGTTAGTGCGTTCGCGAGAGGTGGGAAAATTAGGAAAAAAAACCTATATTATTCTCTATGAAAAAGATATTTCATTACGGCACAACCCAACGGTATGTAGATTACTGGGAATTCCTGAGCCTCGAGTGCTCCCTCTGAAAGGACATTTTTTAATAGTCGATGACTCTGAGCTTGCTCGGCGCTTAATTGTTGACGTTCTTCGTGAACTCAAGTGTGTGTGTCATACAGCAGAAACTCATGAAGAAGCGATTAGGCTTTTTGCTCATGATTCTGAAATCGAACAGGTGGTGCTTGATTTTGAAATGGGCAATTCCGATCCTCAGGAATTCGTTGCCAAAGTTCTGGGACTTCGTCCTCAAGTAAAAATTATTGGCACGAGCGCTGGAGATCATAAAGAGCAGTTTAAGGCAATTGGGGTAAACAAGTTTTTACCGAAACCTTGGCAAATGGATGATTTATTGGAGATAATGGCAACCGAAGAGGTTCCTTGATAAGGGAATCTTGCCTTCCTTCTGAAGATAAGGAACTATGACTGTCTTTTGACGTTGATCTCCAAGGTACCATTCGTTTTATACGGAACGCCCGTGATGGATGTAATTAACGTTTTACTCATAGAGGATAATCCAGCAGATAGTTTATATATCCGCGAGATGCTTTCTGACCCGGAAGCGACTCTTCGGATCGGATCTGCCTTCGACCTAACGCATTGTGAAAGATTGTCAACGGCACTCGACCATGCTTTACAGCACAAAGTTGATGTGGCGCTTCTTGATCTTACTCTTCCTGATAGCAAGCACTTAGAAACATTTAGAATACTCTTTCGTCATCTTCCTGAGGTGCCAATTATTGTGCTCACAGGTCTTGAAGATGAGGCGCTTGGGGTTACTACTATCAATGAAGGCGCTCAGGATTATCTAGTAAAGGGAGAGATGAGTAGTTCACTGCTTTTGCGGTCAATTCGTTATGCCATTCAGCGTAAACATGCAAAAAATGAGATCACTCGATACCGAGATCACCTTGAGAAGCTTGTTGTGGAGCGAACCCAGGAGCTAGCCGCATCACAAGAAAAGCTTCGACAGTCTGAAAGAATGGCATCAATTGGTGCGCTCTCTGCAGGTATTGCTCATGAGATTAACAATCCTGTTGGCGCTATTTTGCTCATTGCACAAAATGCACAGGAAATGAAGAACGATTGCAAATCCAAAGAGGAGCTTTCGGAGTTACTTTCTAGAACCTGTCAGAAAGTGACAAATAATGCCAAACGGTGTGCTTTGATCGTTAAAGGAATTCTCCAATTTTCACGGCAGCAGAGCACAGAAAAATGGCCACACAATGTAACTTCGGTCATTGAAAGTGCTCTGCAACTCCTCTATGACTCTGATGAGCGATCAAAAGGCTCTTTCATGATCAACTCCTCCATCAAACCGCTTCAAGTTGTTCTTAATCCCCTGGAAATGGAGCAGGTATTTGTCAATCTCTTTCGAAATGCTTTAGAGTCTGGAGTGGGGGGTTGTCGAGTCGTTGTCGATATTCAAGAAAATAATAAACAAGCGATGATTACGGTTGAAGATAATGGAGCTGGAATAGCTGAAGAGGCATTAAAGCATATCTTTGATCCTTTTTACACAACGAGGCAACGAAACGGTGGAACTGGCTTAGGGTTGAGTATTGCACATGGAATTATCATTGATCACGGTGGTACGATAGAGGTGGAAAGTACCCTGGGAGTAGGTACAAAAGTGGTGATTCATCTTCCGCTTATGCAACCTAAAGATGAGATGGCAAATCGAGATAAGCTCGGGATGCAAAAAAGCGATGGAGATACAAGAACATGGCCACCATACTAATCATTGATGATGAAAAAGATTATCGTGAGGAGCTGGAGCTGATTTTGAGCAGAGAAGGCCATACCGTTTTTACGGCCGTTGACAGCTATAGCGCCATTGATCTTGGATTACGTGAAAAGCCGGAGATGTTGATCGTTGATTGGATGTTAAAAGATTCAATCAATGGGCTTACTCTTGTTGATGTGATGAGAATTGTCAATCCAGCCATTCAAGTTGTATTGATTTCGGGGTTCGGGTCTCGGGATCTGCGCTTTGAAGCTGATGCAAAAAATGCGTATTCATTTCTTGATAAACCGTTTTCTGCAGAACAAATTAAACGAATTGCTCGAGAGGCGGAGGCTCTTCCACAGACTGTCGCTGATGGACCACTAGACCTATTAGATCCTGTAGGTGTGATTGAAATTGATGAGCAGGGGAGGGTATTGTACATGAATCCTCATATGGAGCAGTTGTGTGCTGATTTGGGAATGAAGATCCTTCCTCAAACTGTGCAGAGAATTTTCGGCCCGAAAGCACTTGAGCTTATTGAAAATGCTGCACAGAATTGGTGTGATCTGCTTCCTCTTTCTGATTCATTTGTTACCTGGAGTGTGCGACTTCGGGAATGGCCGGAATCGAGGTCGCGATTTCTTTTTATTCTTGAAAAACGTCACGCCCTCTATCAACGCTCACCGATTGTGAGGTTATTGGTCGGAGAGTCTGTTCGCAGTGATTATACATGGCCATCTTTGGTTCATCTTCTCGTGGTTGACAATCAACAATTATCACGTCGAATTATCGTTGAGTCTTTTCGACGAATTGGTTGTGCTTGTCATGCGGCAACGACCTGTGAGGAGGCGATTCAACTTCTTACGAGAGATTCTGACATTCTTATTGTCGTCATTGATTATGAGGTTGCTGGTGAGGAGACAAGGAACTTTATCAACGAGATACGAAGTGCGCGCCCAGGAATTATAGTAGTTGGAACAAGTAGGAATGGTCGGGAAGCAAGTTTTGATAGTGAAAGGGTCGATCACTACTTAGAAAAGCCTTGGGTAGCCAAGGATTTAATTCAACTGTTAGCATTAGAGGAGGATTCTTTCCAAACAATGCGGACAGATGGTGAAACGCTGACTTCATGAGCGTCCGAGGACGTGAGCAAGTTGTGCGCTTTTTTCTTCTTACTGCCACGTATTTTTTAGCGGGAAGACTTGGTTTAGCTATGGCGTTTCGCCATGGCAGCGTCTCCCCAGTGTGGCCTCCGAGTGGGATTGCGCTTGCTGTGGTATTGCTCTATGGCTATCGCTCCTCGTGGGCAGTGTTTTTCGGAGCATTTCTTGTCAATATTACCACGATTGCCAAAATTACTGCACTTGATGAAATCAGTGGCGCTGCAATTTTAAGCTCAACGGGAATTGCTCTTGGTAATACCCTTGAAGCAGTGCTCGGAGTCTTTCTGATTCGTCGCTATGCACGGGGCGAAACTTTTCTTGAACGACCTGGTGACATTTTTCGTTTTGTAGTTTTTGGGGCGGCACTCGCTCCGATGATTAGTGCAAGTGTGGGATTAACGAGTCTTGAGCTTGGTGGGTATGCGGCATGGAGTGATTGGCAAGGAATCTGGCTTACGTGGTGGCTTGGAGATGCAAGTGGAATTTTAATTGTAAGTCCCGTTATTATCTCATTCATAAGGACGAAGATAATTCCCTGGAATCGCTGGCAGGCGCTTGAGGGGATAATGCTTTTTTGTGTTTTACTTTTTGTTAGTTTTGCTTGTTTTGGTGAACTGATGTTTCCATCAAACAAGCGATATCCCCTAGAGTTTCTCTGTATCCCGATCATTGTTTGGGCTGCGGTGCGATTTAGTCATCGCGAAGTTGCGATAGTAACATTGTCGATCTCCAGCATAGCTATTATTGGAACTCTCAATGTGATGGGGCCGTTTTCTAACGTGCATCCGAATGAGTCACTGCTCCTTTTGCAGTCGTTTGTGGCGACACTTTCTGTTGTGGGAATGGTGTTAGCAGCAAGTATTTTCCAAAGGCGTCTTGCGGAGGAGGAGCAAGAGAGTACGCTTCGGTTTTTGGAGGCGGATATCATTGCTCGTAAGAAAGCAGAAGAAAAACTAGAAATTCAGAGCGCAGAACTTATACGATCAAATGCAGCTCTTCAGCAATTTGCCTATGCGGCCAGTCACGACCTTCAGGAGCCGTTACGGATGGTAACGATCTATGCTGAACTTCTTCACAAAAAGTATCATTCGGAGCTAAGCAGTGAAGCCAAAGAATTTCTGCAGCAGATTGTTGCGGGGACAAAGCGAATGTCAAAATTGTTAAAAGACCTGCTTACCTATGCTCGTGCAGCGGCAGATATTGAGAATTCTTCTGTTGTGGAAACGACCACTGCGCTTGAAGAAGTGATGTTGAATCTTCAGGCGTTGATTAAGGAAAATGGAGCGGAGATCGGTTTTGGAGCTCTTCCTGCAGTAAGGATGCATAAAGCGCATCTTGTGCAGCTTCTTCAAAATTTATTAGTGAATGCGATTCGATATCGTGAGGCACCTCCTCCCCGGGTGCAGATTTCAGCAGAGCGTAAGAAGGGGCATTGGATGTTTGCTATTAAAGATAATGGTATCGGTATTCACAAGGAGTTTCAGAGAGAGATATTTTCAATATTTAAACGAGTGGATCGTCAACGACAGGAGAGTACGGGCATTGGTTTAGCAATCTGTCAGCGCATTGTGGAGCGATATGGTGGTCAGATCTGGGTGGACTCAGAGCCGGGGAAGGGATCAACCTTTTTCTTTACGCTGCCTCGAGAAGAATAAATACTGAATTAAGAATTCTTTCAAGTGTAAGAGGAGATATTATTTTGGCACAAGAAGTTGTCGTTGGAGATAGCCGTGATCGGGTGAGGAGATCTCCACAAAATCTGAATTGACCTCTCTTCCTATGATCTCTGCCCCAGGGGCAAATTCTCCGATCTTTTTACTTCCCGTAGATGGTTTTTCATAAAGGATGGCCCGATTTGATGCCACCCGAAAGGATTTATTCTCACGGAGATTATTTGAGGTGCCAGACCAGTTAAAAGTATCGCGGGTGTTACTTCGAAGAGGAGTGCGAGGATCGAGAGAGGAGAGTTTTGGAGTAAGCCCTTGAAAGCGCGCTCTTGCCTGAGGGAGAAGCGATTGTAGTTTAGAAAGCCTATCTGCAGGAGGAGGATGAGATGAGAAAAAAGAGAGCGTTCCTCCAAAATCAGGATCATTTTGAACACGGTGCCAAAACTTAATCGCCACTTCAGGATCAAATTTTGCATCAGCCATCATAAATAAACCGATCTGATCTGCTTCAAGTTCACGTTCACGGGAATAGGGGTTGATGAGAATTCCTTTTCCTACCTCCGAAGTGAGAGAGGAAGCGATATTTCCTAGATTTTGAGCCGTATAGGGATTCCCCGTTGTTCGTGAAGCGGCGACTCCCACGGCAACAGCACCGATGTTGATAAGAAGTTTTTTAATCTCTTCGTTGGGATCAGGATCGGTATGACCAGCAAGTACGTGGGCAATTTCATGAGCGAGGATCGTGGCGAGTTCGGTGTCATCTTTGGTAAAGTTAAGAAGGCCTGACCAAACAAAAACGTGGTTTCCTCTGGTTGCCGCAGCATTTTTTATACGAGGAGCGTCAAAAAGGTACACGTGCCAGGGATCTTTATCCGCTTGGGCAGCGCTGGTGAGTTTATCAACAACTTCAATCACCGCATCAAAACGAGGATGATTATAATCGAGAGGATATTGCTCGCTTAACGCACTTAAGACTTGGTGGCCATATTGTTCTTCCGAGGCCGTAACGGGTCGTGCTTCAGGGACAACGCCAGGTGGAAGAGGGGGACGCTGGGGAGCGCATCCAAGCAGCAATAAAAAAACTACAAACAAAATTAAGGTTTTCATTATTACAGGAAATAGTAACCAAAAGAACTTCGGTGGGCAACTATCAATAACATGCTTACAAGGAGCGGGTAATCTTTAGATTCTTACCGGCTCTGTTCGTAGAGGCAGTTGAGGAGGAAGGGAGCGATACAGTAACTGGTTTGAAGCAGTGGCTTTGAGTTCTTCGATAAGAAGAGTGGAGGCGTGTTTGGTGTAAGGATCGTTTGCATTCATGCGGGCAGTTTGAAGCGAGAGAGTTTTGTAGCAATTTGTGCTTAGTACTCGGCTTAAAAACCAGGCAAGAGGCTTTACATACATTGAGGTGCTTGTTTCTCGTAAGATAGTTGCAAATTGTGATGCAGCGTTTGCTGCGTCGCTTAAGGGCAAGAGTGGTGCAACTTGAAGAAGCATATCAACCTCTAAAGAACGGAGCAATTTTGCTGTTTCAATTCTTTCAGCAACCAGTGGTAAGTGCGGTGTGTAGCGGTCCGCGATATCTTGATTGTTTGTCTCAAGGGCCATAGTTATGCAGACCCTTTTTCCAAGAGATTTCAAGATTGGAAAAAGAAGTGAGAGCAAAGGAGATCGTGATTGGATAAAAAGTTTTTTTGGAAGAAAGCGTGCAAATGACTCGGTGACTTTCAGAGCGAGATCGAAAGCATTCTCAAAAGGTGAGAAAGGATCGCTCATTGCTCCAAAGAGAATGATCGTATTTGCTGAATGGTGTCTTGAAAGTTCATCGGTCAGTTTTCCTAGCGAACGGCGAAACGTTGTACCTCTCGATTTTTGAATTGAACCGGAACAACGAGTATCAGGTAAAAATAGGGGAAGTTGGGGGAGGAGAAGGGGTAGTTGCTGAGTATCAAGAGCGAGCAGTTTTTTTTGTAAATGCAGATCTCCACCGATGATGTCGGCAATTAAAAGGGAAAATTTTCCAGTACGAGCAGTGTGGAGTGTGGCCATAAAAAACCGTAGTTGTTGTTAACCCTATTTCATTCATCCTCTCGATTAGATTCAAGAGGAAAGAAGTTGGTTCAGGAAACTTAAACTACGGTTTTTCTATCGCATAAGAGCGATATTTTGTGACCAAGCCCTCAAGAAGAAGCATGTTTTACATGCTAGAATTAGTATATGGCGTTCATCGAGGAAAGTGAGCTCGCCGTTTTTGATCCGGTATCTTTTAATAACGGAATAGCAAGGACGATCACCAACGCTGCAAGCAGTCCGATAACGATAATTTCTATCGAACCACGTTCATTTGTTTCTTTTTTCATTTTCTGCCCCAGCGCTTTAACGCGCATTGTAAGTTGTTCCAGCCAAAGAGCACTATGCAAGTTTGGAAAAAGGTTGAGTGTCTACACTATAAGAGTCAATATTAAGTATATAATACAGCGCTCTGAAGAGGAGGTTCTCTCAACCTAGTTCCTAAGCAACACAATCTTATGTCATCTGTCCGTTTAGAGACGAGAGTGCAGATGCTGTTTTTGAACCAGTATCTTTTAAGAGTGGAATTGCAAGAACAATAATCAACGCTGCAAGAAGGCCGATAACAATAAGCTCAATGGACCCCTGTTCATTTTGCTCTGTCTTTTTTTCTTTTAGTTTACGAAGTGCTTCTTTCATGGTGCCTACCTTTTCATCTTTTATATATTGGCCAATCGGAGCATCAAACCTCCAAAAAACCTATGTGCCTGTCGCTAAAATAAAATCTTTCAGCGTTTTGATGAGGCAATAGCTTGTCAATCACATGTATATCGGCAGGTTATTAATAATCTTTAATGAAATCCAAAGTTGAAACTAATCTAGATCATACACAAATTGCTTTAAGTGGGTTGAACTAGTATTGGTGAAGCTGTATAATGGGGACAAATAGGGGATGTGGTTGTAAACGTTAGCGTTTTACGAGGCTATATGAAACAACTAAAGATTCGAGAAGATAACGCAAAATCTGCCCTGATAGAATTACATACCCCCATTGACGGGGGGGGTAGTTCAGGAACGAAAATTCCTCAAGTGAGAGATACCCATAGCTTGGGAGATGATTTTTATTTTAACCCTGGGGCGGAAGAACTCGTGCGGACGTGGCATGATAACGCGACACACATTTACACCTTAAACGCGTATCCAAATGGTGTGACGTTTTCCTCTCATTTGGGAAGTGGATCTTCCCAAGTAACAACTCAATCTGAAGGTGAGGAAAACGCGCTTCACGGATTTCAACCAAGCCAGTTTCACTTACGGTTTCGAGATACGAGAGATTATCTCCTCCCGACCGGAAGGTACTTCCTTTATAAGGAGCATTATGAAGAGGCGCTTGAGAAAAGACTTTCTCAACTCCATGAACAAGGAAAACTGGAATCGAGTGTGATCTATTTTGGAATAACTACGGATCCGTTCTTTTCATTTCCAAAAAAGTTTAATGTAACAATGAATTGCCTTGCTCTCCTTGAGCGGTACCGACCTGGTTTGTTGGTGATTCAAACCCGTTCACCACTCGTGATAGCGGGGCTTCCAACTTTACGTGCTTTGGGAACAAAAGCAGTAGTAGCGTTGCATGTAGAAACTCGACTCGATAGTGTTGTGAATCGTTATACCCCAGGGCAACCAAGCATTACTGAGCGGATGATTGCAGCGGATGGACTCCGCCAACAGGGGATTAAAGTAAATTTCGTCGTATCACCAATTCTCCCCTATGGAGAGATTACCCGCGATGCTTGGGAGTTTGCTGAGCTTCTTGATGCACATAGTGATTATATTACATTTGGCGCTCTTTCGGCGGGAAGAGTGGAAGATGAGCTGAAGTTGAAGCATCTTCCGGTGGCTCAGAAGCTTGTTGTTGATAAGCAACTGCGAATGCTACGACCACATAGTTATCGAAATCTCTATTACGCGCTAAAAATTCTTGCTCCACAGAAGTTACTTCTCCCAAAGCAGGTAACGACAGGAACTCCACTCCAGCTTAATTTGTTTGCCGCGTAATTCGTCTCCTCTTTTCTTGCTGTTTTTGATTGGGGCTTGTTTTTAGCAAGCCCTATTCGAGTGCTAGCAAAATTTCGTATATTCCTGTATTTTTACGCATTGTCAGTTAATAAGGAAATCGGAGAGTCTTCCTGATGAGAGGAGAGGTGTCGGTGATATTTCTCGATCGCGATGGCACGCTCAATGTCGATCGGGGGTATGTATGTTCACCACAACATGTGGAGCTCATTGAAGGGGTTTCGAAAGCGGTCTCTCAGATGAAGCAGTTAGGGTTTCTTACCGTGATTGTGTCCAATCAGTCTGCAGTGGGGAGGGGATATGGCACACGGGCGGATGTAGATGCGACAAATGATGAAATTCTGAGACAACTCTTAGAAGAAGATCCGAATGCGACAATAGATGGGGTTTTTTATTGTCCGCACGCCCCCGAGGAGAATTGCGATTGTCGCAAACCCCTCCCAGGGCTTGCTGTTCAAATTAAAAAGATGTGGAAGTTTAATCCACAACGAAGTTGGGTCATTGGAGATAAGTTACGGGATCTAGAGTTTGGAGCAAATATTGGAATTCCTTCTTCGCAGAGAGTGTTGGTGCGTACCGGCTCTGGAGATGAACAATTACAGCTTGTTGAGAATAAAGATACAATGGTTGTAAAAGAAGATCTAAAAGAAGCAGTAGAGTATATAAATGAGATGCTTCGTAAAGAGAAAAAGCAAACAGGGAATCGCTAAGACGAAAAGGGGAAAGGAATGCGTTGTGTGGTAACAGGAGCGGCGGGATTTATTGGCTCAACTCTCTCGGAACGATTGTTGCGCGATGGTCACGAGGTTATCGGAGTGGATTGTTTCCTTGACTATTATCCAAAGCCTCTAAAGCTTAAAAATATTGAACGTGCGCAGGAATATAACAGATATTCCTTTAGGGAGGAGAACTTGCTTGAGATACCGATGCAGGAGCTTCTTGAAGGAGTGGATTGGGTATTTCATCAAGCTGCCCAGGCAGGAGTGCGCGCAAGTTGGGGAGAGGATTTTCAAATCTATACAGAGAACAATATTCGAGCAACGCAGCGCATTTTAGAAAGCGCAAAGCTTCCACACATTAGTAAGCATTTAAAAAAAATCATCTTTGCTTCTAGCTCCAGTGTCTACGGCAATGCTGAAACCTTACCAACGGCGGAAAGTATCCGTCCTCAACCAGTAAGTCCGTATGGAGTGACAAAGCTCGCTGCAGAGCATCTGATGGTGCTCTATAACAAAGAGTTTAACCTGCCGACTGTCAGCCTTCGATATTTTACCGTCTATGGACCACGGCAACGGCCTGATATGGCATTTCATAAATTTATCCGAGCAAGCTTGAAAGGAGAGAAGATTCATGTCTATGGCGATGGCACACAGACAAGAGATTTTACGTTCATTGATGATATTGTCGAGGCTAATATCCTTGCGGCAAAAAGCTCTGGAGGAGAGCTCGTTTATAACATCGGTGGTGGTTCTCGCGTCGGTTTGCAAGAAGTAATCACTTTGCTTGGAAAACTGCTTGGAGGAAAAACCATTACCGTTGAGCATCAGGGACGACAAGCAGGAGATGCCAGAAATACGGGTGCGGATATTACTTTCGCTAAAAAAATACTGGGATTTTCGCCGCAGACCTCTTTAGCAGAAGGACTAAAAAAAGAGATCTCTTGGGTAGAGCAGATGCTCGCTTCAGATCTTATTAAGTGAAAGAAAGGATGAACATGATGCAAAAACGAGAGATGTGGTTTGTAAATTTCGTGGGAATGTGGGTCCTTTTATTTTTTAGCTTTGCGATACCTCAGCGACTTTACGCGGCAGATTTTAGTAGTCAAGATGAGCTTGGGGGACTGCTCTCGCCATGTCAATCAGCGGTAAAAAATAAGCAATATGGAGAAGCTGTGCGCGCATGTGGGCGCTTGACGGCGGCCTTGTGGGCAAAAAATGAGTTTCAGGTTTCAAATTTTGCAGCTGTAACGCGATATGCTGGATCCTACGG
This sequence comes from uncultured Bdellovibrionales bacterium, assembly GCA_964505555.1. Classification (GTDB taxonomy): domain Bacteria; phylum Bdellovibrionota_C; class UBA2361; order SZUA-149; family CAZDIO01; genus CAZDIO01. The sequence continues at coordinate 33,993 of CAZDIO010000125.1, read as the reverse complement.
AGATAGAGAGCTTCGAAAAAGCTCAACCTACCGCAGTGATGAACCGCTCATTTTTTATGCTGAGCCGAAGTATTATGATTTCCGAATGGAGGCTGAGCGCTACTCATATCTTCTTGCTGTCGATGTGGAGATTCGCTCAGCTGAGGGGCGCGTGCTTGATGCTCGAAAAGATCTGATTCGAAAAACTCAGGTCTACTCAGAACCGATGTACGCGTTATATTTTAACTTGGAGATTGCGCTTACCGGAGCTCCTCAGGGAACATACGATATTATATTTACTTTCCGAGATCTCGTCTCTTCTAAAAACGCTTCTGTAACAAAACGTGTTACGATTCAATAGATGTGGAGTTGAAGTGTTGAATGAAGATTCTCCTTGTGCAAACTGGGTTTCTTGGTGATGTAGTTTTATCTACTCCGACAATAGCAAGTCTTCGCAAACTCTATCCGCAAGCAGAACTTTTCTTTATGACTACTCCCGATGCGGCAGAGCTGGTGCAGCATCATCCAGAATTGAAGGAGATCCTCATATTTGACAAGCGGAGATCTATGCGTGGAATGAGCGGGCTTTTGAAGATGAGCGCGCTCCTTCGAGAAAAACAATTTCAAATAGTTTTTAGCCTCCATAAATCATGGAGGACCGCATTGCTTTTATGGCTTGCTCGAATTCCAAAGCGATATGGGTTTTCTGAGGCGTCGGGACAGATGTTTTATACACAGACGGCGCCGAGACGGGATCTCGCTCATGAGGTGTTAAGGAATTTAGCGATTTTTAGAAATGTGGGCGAAGATCCTGAGCACCTTGAATCGAACTTGCACATAGAACTCAGCGAAGTTGCGAAGAATCAGGCCACGGAGCTCCTGAAAGTGTTTGAAGGAATGCCGATCCTTGGAGTTGCTCCGGGAAGCGTCTGGGCGACAAAGCGGTGGACCAAAGAAGGATTTTCTGAGGTGGTACGAAACTTTTCTCAACGAGGATTTGGGGTAGTGCTCCTTGGTGGAGAGAGAGATCGAATCCTTTCTGAGGAGATCGAAAGGGAGGCAGGAGTTCAGTGCCTCAATCTTTGCGGGAGCACCTCACTGCTGGTCTCGGTTGCGGTTATTAAGTGTTTAGAGCTCCTTCTTGCTAATGATACGGCGCCTCTGCATATGGCATCGGCGGTGCAAACTCCGGTTGTTGCGTTATTTTGTGCAACCGTGCCAGAGTTTGGATATACACCATGGAAGGTGCCCTCACGGATTCTTGGTGTGGAGGGGCTTTCTTGCAGACCCTGCGGACGGCATGGTGGAGAGATCTGTCCAACAGGGACGCACGCTTGTCAGAAAAATCTTTTACCTCTAGAGGTCATTTCAGGAATTTCAAACCTTCTGGAGTTCACGCGCAGATCTCAGAGCGGTTTGACTGCTGGAACGACAAGCGAGTAAACCCCCATGGCAGCAGAGCTGGTTTCCGAAGAAAGGTTGGTATTTTCAGAAATGAGCTTTATTTGTAAGCGGCTTGATCGTGGCGAAATATTTTGTCTTCACACAAACTATCAACCTCATTATCTCCCAATCGTTGATGAAGCACGGCAGGCATTTATCGAACTTTTGGGGAGATCCAAGGAGAAGCAGGAGTTTGGCCAGATGGGCAGAAGGGGAGTGAAATTCTTTTCTCTTTCTGGTGTAGGGAGTTTGGTCTTTCGCCCTCTGTATCGAGGAGGATATATAAGGTTTTTCTTAAAAAAAACATTCTTTTCAAACCCGTTTTTTCGACTTTCTCAGCCACGCTTTCGACCAATAGCTGAGCTTGCGATTCTTTCAAAACTTCATCAGGCGAAACTTCCTGTTCCTTTTCCCGTAGGGGCATATATTAAGACATGTGCTTTTGGTCATTTCTACCAAGCGATGTTAATCATGCTGCATATTGAATCTTCGAGAAATTTGCTCGATCTCATCTCGATGGCCCGAGGGGATGTGCTTCAACAAAAAGCATTTTCACATCTCTGTTATCGAACCGGACAGCTTGCTAGGCGGATGCTTGAGCAGGGAGTTTCTCACCCCGATCTTCATATTGGAAATGTATTGTATGGGAGCGATGGAGAGCTCTCCCTCATTGACTTTGATAAGGCCCGAGAGTTTCAATATCCAGAAAAAAAGCTCATGCAAACGAGGCAGCTTGCAAAACGATGGCGAAGATCGGCAAAAAAGCATCATCTTGAGAATGTTGCTACTGAGCCGTTTGAGAGAGGACTTTTTGGGAAACATGAATGAAGCGCTCAATATCCCAGCACCAAAAAAGGTGCTCATTGTGCTCCTCGGAGCGATTGGTGATGTTACCCGAGCGCTTCCGCTTGCCCTTCGAATAAAAAAAGAATGGCCCGCGGTCTATCTTGCCTGGGCAGTTGAGCCAAAGTCCTTTGGGGTTCTTGAAGGGCATACTGCGATTGATCGGATCATTGTCTTTAATCGCCCTGGGGGGTTTTCTGCGTATCGAGCATTCTTGCAAGAGCTCCGGGATGAGAAATTCGACCTCGTTTTTGATCTGCAACGGCACTTAAAGAGTGGATTTACAAGTTATTCTACGGGATCATCATTTCGACTCGGATTTGCAAGAAAAAACGCCAAAGAGGGTAACTGGTTTTTTAATAACTACCATATCGAGGAAATTGACGCCCCCCTTCCTAAAATCCTCCATTATCAAAAATTTGGAGATTTTCTTGGTCTTACAGAGAGCACACCTTTGGAGTTTGGTCTTACGGTTGATCATGAGACTCAGACGCAATTGGATTTGCTGTGGAGAGAACAGAGTCAAGTTCAAGGTTTCTCCTCTCTTCCGGAAAGTTCTAAACGAGTAGCCCTCATTTTGGGTTCTTCCTGGAAAAGTCGGTTTTGGCCCTCCGAATATTATCAAGCGCTCATTGAAGAGATGTTTCGTCGGTTTGGGGTGATTTCTATACTGATTGGGGGGAAGAGTGAGAGGGTTGTTGCGGATCAAATAATGAGAGGTGTGTTGCCAGGTCGTGTTTTGAATCTCGTTGAGAAGACAAAACTTCGAGAACTCAAAGCGGTGTTTTTAGATGTTTTATTTGCTATCGGATCAGATTCGGGACCGATGCATATTGCGGCAGCAGTGGGAACGCCAGTAATCTCTCTCTGGGGGGCAACAAGTCCGTTGCGATCTGCCCCCTATGGCAGTGAGCAGTATGTTCTCCAATCGGATGTTCCTTGTGCGCCTTGTTATCTTCGAGAATGTCCAGGTCTTAATAATCTCTGTATGCGAAAGATCTCTGTGGAAGATGTGCTCCGGCAAGTAGAAGCACTGCTCAAGCAAGGGAAAACTCCGGTAGGGAGAGTCCAAAAAGAGGAAATTGAGAAAGAGCTCAAAATCAAGTAAGCTTCCCCGAAATACATAGGTGAGCTGCGGCCATGAAATACCACCGCAGTTTGCACTATCGATCTGGTCAAAGTCAGATTAATTATTGTTTGACCGTTATAGGAGAAGGGGAGAGGGAGAGAACATGGGGGAAGGACTTTGGGATACTCGTGGGGGTAGTCAACAAACAAAAGAGCATACTCTTTCTGTTATTGTCCCCGTTTATAATGAAAAATCTACCATTCGAGAGATCCTTTCCCGGATTGAACGAACTGGACTTGCAACGCAGATTATTATTATTGACGATGGATCAAGTGACGGGACGAGGGACGTGCTTGCGGAGATAGCCCAAGAAAAGCGCCCCGGAGTGGAGATCCATTATCATCACCACAATCAAGGGAAGGGAGCAGCGATCCGCTCGGGCATTGGGAGTGCGCGAGGCGAGATCGTGCTTATCCAAGATGCGGATCTCGAATATGATCCCAAAGATTATCCACGACTCCTCGAGCCGATCTGTGATGGTCGAGCAGATGTCGTGTTTGGTTCGCGGTTTCTTGGTGGTCCGCACCGAGTGTTGTTTTTTTGGCACTATGTGGTGAATCGAATGCTTACGTTTCTCTCAAACGTGTTTACGAATCTCAACCTCAGCGATATGGAGGTTGGATATAAAGTATTTCGTCGCAAGATCTTTGACGAGATTACGATCCGTTCTGACCGGTTCAATTTTGAACCGGAGATTACTGCAAAAGTTGCCAAGAAAAAGTTGCGAATCTATGAGGTTCCCATAAGCTATTCAGGGCGTACCTATGAAGAAGGGAAGAAAATCGGCATGAAAGATGGATTTGAAGCGCTCTGGACAATTATTAAATATCGATTTGTTGACTAAACGAAAGAGATGATGGGCGCCGAAGAGAGCACACGTATTGAAAAAAAATTATCGCTTGAGCGGGAGCCAGTTTCGGCTTTTATTATCTGTTATAACGAGCAAGACAATATCGGAGACTGCTTACGGAGCATTGCGTTTTGTGATGAAATTGTCGTTATTGATTCTTTTTCCAACGATAACACGGTTTCGATTGCTGAGGCTCTTGGTGCAAAGGTAGTTCAGCGCAAGTGGCCCGGATTTAAAAACCAAAAAACCTTTGGTTTGAGTTGTGCAACTTACGACTGGGTGCTGAATCTCGATGCGGATGAGAGGGTGTCTGACGAACTTCGGGAGAGTATCCTTGAAGTATTAAGAGCTGAAAAAGAAGATCCAAATAAAGAAGACGGAGCGGTTGGTTACTATATTAACCGTGTGGTGTATTATTTGAATCGTTGGTGGCGAAACGGTGGGTGGTATCCTGAACATCGGCTGCGTTTTTTTAAGAAGTCGGCAACGACTTGGGGCGGAATCGATCCTCATGAAAAAGCAATAGTAGAAGGTCCCACTTCAACCTTACGGGGAGAATTATACCACTACACTTATAAAAGCATGGATGACCATTTCCAGCGACTGCAGAATTACTCGATGATTGCTGCACGAGAAGAATATGAGCGTGGTCGAAAATTTAAGCTTCGCCAACTTATTTTTAATCCGGTGTTTAGATTCTTTAAATTCTTTGTGTTGAAAAAGGGATATCGCGAAGGGATTGCAGGGTTTATTGTTGCGGTGGCGGAGTCTTATTACACCTTTATGAAGTATGCAAAACTCTGGGAGATTTATTTCTTAAAGGCAAACGAATTGAAGCAGGGAGGTAGTTTTGATGAAAAAAAATGAAGAGAGATTACTTTCACTGATCAATTCTTTTCAGGACACACCAATACTTGTTGTAGGCGATCTTATTCTTGATCACTATATTTGGGGGAAGGTCAATCGGATCTCTCCCGAGGCACCAGTGGTAGTGGTGCAAGTGAGCGAAGAAGATAAGCGCCCCGGCGGAGCGGGCAATGTGGCGCAAAACTTAATCTCTCTTGGTGCGCAAGTTTCGCTCTGTGGTGTTGTTGGTGATGACAAAGAGGGTCGAGAACTGCTAGCGCTTCTTGATGCAAGCGGCATGAAAACGGATGGTGTTTTAGTAGATCGTCAGCGACCAACCACTGTTAAAACCCGTGTTATCGCTCATGGCCAACAAGTGGTTCGAGTAGATCGCGAAGAGGTGAAGCCACTAGCAGAAGCTTATGCACAAGGACTCTGTGGTGCGATGCAGGCGAAGTTGCTTGTTAGTAAAGGAGTAATTATTTCTGATTATGCCAAGGGCGCCATTGTTCCTGCTGTTTTTGATAAGATTCGGCAAGGAGTCAAAGACGGAGTGATCGGGAGAGCCAAAGTCCCAGTTCTTGTTGATCCAAAGGCGCCGCATTTTTCAATGTATGGTGGAGCAACGATTATGAAGCCAAACCGGATTGAAGCGCAGGAAGCGAGCGGTGTTGTGATTGGTGATCGTGCAAGTGCAAAAGAGGCGGGCAAAGTGCTGCTTGCCCGCTGGAGTGCTGAAATGGTGCTCATTACTTTGGGTGAAGAGGGAATGGTGCTTGTTTCAAGAGAGGAAGGTCCAAACAATGCCGTAGAGATCGAAACTCGTTCACGAGAGGTCTATGACGTATCGGGTGCGGGAGATACGGTGTCAGCTGTTTTCATGTTGGCCCTCACCGCGGGCGCTACGCCTGCGGAAGCTGCAGAGCTTGCCAATAGAGCTGCTGGGATAGTGATCGGTGAGGTGGGCACTGTTGCTGTCACTGCGGCACAATTAAAAGAAGCTGTAAAAGAAGAATAGTTAAAAGATTGGAAAGAATCCCGAGATCTCCTGTGATGCTTCGGATATAGGAAATATGACTGCAAATAGCATGACCGGTTTTGGAGAGGCGCGAATAGAACGTGATGGGATTTCCTTACGGGTGGAGGTAAAGTCTGTTAACCATCGCTTCTTGGATGTTTCATGCAAACTCCCTACTCTTTATTCTTCTTTTGAAAATGAGTTGCAACTTGTTGCACGAGAGGGACTGAAGAGAGGGCGGCTGGAGGTGGGAGTGCATCGACTTGTCTTAGGCGAGTCGACTTATGAAATAGTATTTCAGGAAGGGTTTTTTAAAACCTATGTAGATTCTATGAAGCAAGCAATGAAGGTAGCGGGTGTGAAAGACAAACAAGCGTTTACCTTGGCTCTTTCACAACTCCTTTTACGAAGAGATGTGCTTGAGGTGATGCCTGCGGAAGTTGATCTTCCTAAAGAAAAAGACCTTTTACTCCAGGCGTTTCGAGAAGCATTGGGAAAGCTCCAGGCGATGCGTTTGCGGGAAGGGGGAGTTTTGCAACGAGAGGTTCTTGGTCAGCTGGGTAGACTTGAAGAGGTACGGGAGGCGCTTGAAAAGGCTGCTTCGCAACTTCCTGAACTTTCCAAGCAACGTTTGCAGGCGCGGTTAGATAAATTGTTGGGAGATAAAGAACTGGTTGATCCCCAAAGATTATCACAAGAAGTTGCGATTCTTGCTGATCGTTCTGATGTGAGCGAGGAATTATTACGATTAAAAAGTCACTGCGAACAGTTTCGTTCAACCATTGCTGCTGAGGAAGCAGCGGGACGAAAGCTGGAGTTTATCCTTCAGGAGATGGGGCGGGAGATTAACACTACGGGATCAAAAGCGCAGAGTACCGAGATAGTGAATTTAGTCATTGAGGGGAAAGCGCTTGTGGAAAAGATGCGTGAACAAGTATTAAACATTGAGTAAGATACAAAAAGTGGATCAGATACCAGATCGCAAAAACATACTTTTTTGCTTTTGTGGCCCCACTGCGAGTGGGAAATCAAGTATTTGTCGTGATTTAGTGACACGAGATAATGCCCTTGTTCTTTCTTGTTCAACAACAACGAGAAAACCTCGTGTAGGAGAGAGGGAGGGAATTGATTATTTTTTTGTTGATGAGGAAGAGTTTGATAAAAGAGTTAACAACGGTTTGTTTCTAGAACATGCCGTATTTAGCGGTCATCGCTACGGCACAGAAAAACAAAAAGTTGAGACAGCGTTTCAGGGGGGCAAAGACATCCTTTTTGATATTGAGGTCAACGGAGTGATGAGCCTCAAAAAGCTATTTCCAGGGCTGGTGGTAACTATCTTTGTGTTTCCTCCATCGATGGAGGACCTTAAGGTGCGTCTTCGTCAGCGAAATGCCGAGAGCAAGGAGGAGATGGATTTACGACTTGAAACTGCAAGAAAAGAGATTGAACAGTTGTTAGCCCCTGATTTCTCAGACTATTTTGTTCTAAATTCTAAACTTGATGAGAGCTCCGCACTTTCACACAAAATAATTCTTTCAGAAAGGCATCGACTCAGTAGATATCGAAAGGAGTTTCTGACTACAATGTTCGGTACGCGAATGAGTTAGGTTTATAAGTAGAAACTTGTTTTAATTAGGTCGTAACGGTTACTGCTTCCAGGTTTTTTTACAATTATTCCAATCCTTTTTACAAACCTGTGACAACTAACCTGGCTAATTTGTGTAAAGCTAGAGACGTTGGCTGTGCGTTTTTTACATTTGTTTATACCTGGAGGGCTAGGTTATGATGAGCGTTGTAGACCGACCGGATCAAGAACTGATCGAGTGTTTCTTAGGTGGTTCCGTTGAAAGTTTTGAAGAACTTATTTGTCGTTACGAAACGAAAGTTTACAATTTAGCCCTTCGCCTTACGAAAAGTCCCGAAGATGCACAGGAAGTGCTTCAAGATGTGTTTGTCACACTCTATAAGAAGCTTCGAGATTTTCAAGGCAAATCTGCTTTTTCAAGCTGGCTCTATCGCATAACGGTAAACGCTTCGTTTATGAAATTGCGAAAAAGAAAACACCAAAATGCTGTTTCCATTGAAGAGCTCTGTCCACATATTCCATCTGATTATCGTTCTGATACCGATTTTGGTGCGCGGACTGATGGGCGTGTATTGCGAAGCCAGCTTCGTGTGGCGTTGGAGAGAGCGATATGTAGACTTCCTGAAGAATATAAAGCAGTTTTTATACTTCGAGATATTGATGGATTATCCAATAAAGAAGTGGGAGAGATTTTAAGCCTTTCCATACCTGCAGTGAAATCTCGACTTCACCGATCACGAGTGATGCTTCGCAGGCGTTTACGAAAATACTACGACGATGTTCGTTGTGCTGAAAAAACTACATTAACTACCATAAACGTAGTCCAACAACTTCATACGGTTTAAGAGGTTCTTTCTCGGTTTTGTTGCTCACTAGACTTTGGCTGTAAAGACCAAAGACTAGTGAGCTTCCCTTTGTGAGCAACCGCTGCGAGGGAGATCTTATTAATTTTTAAATCCAAGCCTCATTTGTTTTTTGTCTTCTTCCGCAGTATGGATGGGGGTGTTGTTGTTTGATGAGGCTCTTTTTTTAAATGAAGGAGAAGATTTTATGAATCGGTATAACTTTTTATTTGGGGCGCTTATTATGGCTTTGTTTTCTAATTCAGCAGATGCAGCAAACCCGACGGTGACGATTGTTACTTCGAAAGGAACGATTCAGGGGGAATTGTTTGCTGACAAAGTTCCACTGACGACAGCAAATTTCATTAATCTTGTTGAACGTGGATATTACAATGGGCTCGCTTTTCACCGAGTGATCAAGGATTTTATGGTACAGACCGGGGATCCGCAGGGCAATGGGACTGGGGGACCAGGGTATACGTTTACGGATGAGTTTGATTCTAGTCTCAAGCATTCAAAGCCGGGAATATTCTCGATGGCGAATCGTGGACCGAATACCAATGGGAGTCAGTTTTTTATTACCCATAAGGAAACTCCTTGGCTTGATGGTAAGCATTCAGTGTTTGGGCAGGTGACCAGTGGTCAAGAGGTGGTCAATGCGATTGAGCAGGGAGATAAAATGCTCAAAGTTACTGTGGAAGGGGACACGAAAGGGGTGCTCTCAAAGGCTGATGGGAAGCTAAAAGAGTGGAATCAGGTGCTTGATCGTGAATTTCCAAAGAAGGAAAGTGTAGCGATAAAGAACTAGATGAAAAATAAGTGGTGGCGTGGTGAGGAGGTTGGGAGCTGCGCCACTGCTCTTCTCATGTCCTTATAGCTTGTTTGGCTTGTTTGAAGACGGTTCAATTTCTGTTTGTTGCCGAGAGGGTCTTGACCAAATGAAGAGGAGGGCCCCGGACATGATCGAGAGAAGGAGAGCTGTTAGTGGTTTTGAGTTTTCCTTCCAGAGTATTGAGTAGCTCATTGTTGAGAGGAGGAGTGCGGAGCTAAGAATTTTTACTTTTAGTGCGATAGCGCCATGAAGTTGCCAATCATGAATGATGGCACCGAGGGTTTTGTGAGAGAGCATCCAGGAGTGGATTTTTGAGGAGCTCCGTGCAAAGCAAAAGGCAGAAAGGAGGAGAAAGGGCGTTGTCGGCAGAAGCGGAAGAAAGATCCCCACGACGCCCAACGCCAAGCTAAAAAATCCCAAAGGCAAAAAGAAAATCCTTGCCAACTTCCCTTCCCTCAAGTGTCAAAGACATTCGTATTATAAGGTTAAGTGCTTAATAGCATTGAAATAAATACTTAACCATCCCACAGATCCTTAAAGATTGAGACGAACTTAAAAAAGAAACGAGAACAAAGATAGAAGCCTTAAAGAGCGCTCATTCGAAGCTCTCTTCTCTCAAAACACTAATACTTAGAAAGGAATCAAATATATGGGCTGGCCATTACGCGTATTAAGTTCAAAAAAGATCTATCATATTTGTTCCAGAACAAAGGAAAGTCGCATCTGGTTTCTTCCTTCAAAGGAGTTTGAAAATATCTTTGGCAGTATCATTGCAAGAGCTGCTGCTCGATATGAAATTAAGCTTTATGGAGTGAGTGTGCTTGGGAATCATTTTCATCTCCTCCTTCAAGGAAGAAAAAAACGGATACCTAAGTTCATGAAAGACTTAAAGTCCGCATTAGCTGCGGCGACAAAGAGAATCTATGGTTGGGAAGATGGCAAGCTCTGGCATCGAAGATACGACTGTGAAGTGGTGTTTGAAGATAAATTGGTGCACATGTATTGTTATGTAAATGCGAATGCAGTTTCTTCATATCTTGTGTCTAAGGGCGACGAATATAAAGGTCTTTCAGGGTATCATCAAGCTATTACGGGAACCGTTCCCACTTATACTTGGACAGATTGGGCAAATTTTAGAAAAGACAAAGCTAATAAAGGAAGATATAAGCACGTTGATATTAAAAACTATCAGAGAAATTATGCTCTTCAACTAGCACCTCTTCCAATCTGGAAGCACTTATCGAAAGAAAAAAGGCTTTCAATACAAAAGAAGGCACTGGAGAATTTTGAGCGCGAGTATGCGAAAAAAAGACAATTAGAACGGAAAAATGTTTTTGGTATCTTGGCGCTTTCCCGGATAAAACCAGGCTTTCGTCCTTTTATGACAAAGAAAGCACCTCGACCTCTTTGTCATACGGCATGTCCAAAACGTCGATATCAATTTAAGAAATGGTATCAAGCAATCTGTGTTGAATACAAAAAAATATCCAAGCAATTTCTTAGTGGTGTTCTTAACGTTGACTTTCCGGTTTGGACCTTTCATCCTCCCGCCTGGACCTGTAGAACATAAAAAAGAGTTTCGCGATTTTCGGAGGAACGTTAGTGTCGGTATCTCCGATGGTTTCTGCGTGTGTACGCAGATCTGGTCATGTAACAAACATTGTCAACTCAGAGGATGCTAGATCGTAATTTTCAAGATTTTGTGGCTCCATGCCTACTTTTTTGGCACTTTGAGGAGTGATTTTCGATGCGATCGCAATCAACGAGGTGAGGATTTATAAGTTTTTTAAAAACTCTCTGACACTTGTTGGAGAGAGCTTGTGACCCCTACGGGAATCGAACCCGTGCTTGCGGCGTGAGAGGCCGCCGTCCTAACCGCTAGACGAAGGGGCCGGAAAAGGAAGGAAGCGATAATATGTGAAAGTAGCTAAGAAAGAAAGCATTTCCTATCTATTTTATTTATTTTTAGGGTGGTGGGAAGTTAGTGCTTGTGTGTAGCGTCGATAACGCTTTCAAGAATTGTGTGCTAGAACTATCTTAAAGAAAAAGCTTTAATGACCAATTTTGTTCGCCCATGGTGCAATGGTAGCATGTCAGATTCTGACTCTGAAGATTGAGGTTCGAGTCCTTGTGGGCGAGCCAGTTATTTAAACGTTTATTGACGCCAGTGCCCGTTTGAGGCGGTTCAGTGTGCGCTCTTTTCCAAGAATTTCAAGCACGGTATAAATTGGGGGACTCACCGCCGTGCCCGTTACCGCAACTCTCACCGGCTGCGCAATCTTTACAAGCGTTACCCCATGCTCTTGAAGAACCTCTTGAAAGCGAGCCTCGATCTCCGTTTCTACAAAATCCTCAGTGCCATTCAGTTTCTCAATTAACGAAGAAAGCGGTTTTGCAACCTCAGCAGTAAGATGTTTCGCTTTCGCCTTTTCATCAAATTCAATCTGGATGTCATTAAGAAAAAACCACCGACAATTATCTGCCATCTCCTTAAGCGTTTTTGTTCGTTCTTTCAGGCTCTCAACAAGTTTTAAAAACACCGGGGTTCCCAGGAGCGTATCAGTTGAAAAACCCTGCTCCTGTAAATAGCCAGCAAGATGCTCAGCAAGTTTTTTTGAAGGAAGAGTCTTCATGTGTTCGGCATTAACCCAGGAGAGTTTCTCAAGGTCAAACACCGCAGGGCTTTTTCCAATGGTCTCCAAAGAGAAAAACGATTCAAGCTCCCCTCGGGAGAAGATCTCCTGATCCCCATGACTCCAGCCAAGTCGGGCTAAATAATTAATAAAAGCATCAGGAAGGTAGCCCTCCTTTTTGTATTCAAATACTGAGGTCGCTCCATGGCGTTTTGATAGTTTTTTCTTATCGCTCCCCAAGATCATCGGAACATGCCCAAAAACTGGTGTTAATGCTTGAAGTGCGTGATAAATTACAAGTTGCTTTGGAGTGTTGGAAATGTGATCCATCCCCCGAATTACATGGCTAATCTGCATCTCAATATCGTCAACAACAACAGTAAAGTTATACGTTGGCGTGCCATCACTGCGAAGAATAATAAAATCGTCAATCTCTGTGCGTGAAGTTCGAATCTCTCCAAGAATAGCATCATGAAAGACGATATCGCCTTCTTCTGGAACAGCAAGGCGAATTACAAAAGGATCTTTTTCATCTCCCTTTGGAATGGCATCAGACTGTGGAGAAAGCACCTTAGGGCGATGAAGTCTGTCGTATTGTGGTTTCTCGTTTTTTATCCGTTGCTCCTCTCGAAGCTGATCTAAGCGCTCTGTGGTGCAGGTGCAAGGGTAGGCAGCCCCAAGCAGGAGGAGTTTCTTTGCGTATTGATGATAGAGGCTCAGTCTTTTTGATTGGAAAAATGGTCCCTCATCAAAAGGGATCTCTAACCAGTTAAGGCCATCCATGATCGCGTCAATCGCCTCATCGGTCGATCGCTCCCGATCGGTATCTTCAATCCGCAAGATATGAACCCCACCATGTTTCCTTGCAAATAGATAGTTAAAGAGAGCCGTTCGAGCCCCCCCTACATGAAGATTCCCCGTCGGACTTGGGGCAAAACGACATCGAACAGATCTTAAAAGCGATTTTTGAGACATGGCTGATCAATTACTTTACAAAGTTAATAAGCGATAACTACAACTTACCTTTTGCAAAGCCAAGTCTCATGACATCAGAGTAGGCACCTCCGATACTGCTCTCAATGATAAGAGGAAGAAGCCGACAAGGTTAGTGACTGTTTACCAAAATGGCAGGATAGTTGACGCAAAACTTTTTTACTTGCTATAAGCCATCCACAAGCTACAACTAACTTAAACCTCTAAGCAGTGGGTAAGCAGTGAGTGATGTAATTGATGATCTTGTTAGCATGGGTGAAGCTAGGGACAGTTCGGAAAAGAGCTTCATCCGCGATCAGGGACTTAAGGTCATCTCCGCACGAGGCACTGAGGAGGGACTTGTGCTACGCATCGATGGACGAGCTGAATGGGGGATGATTCTTGGAGAGTTAAGCCAGTTTCTTGAAGAACGACGGCATTTTCTTTCAGGGGGTGAGCTCTCTCTGGAGTGGCTTGACCGCATGCCCACAAAAGATCAGAGTCAGGAGCTTGCAAAAAATCTTCGCGAAAACTACGCAATAGAAATTGTTAGTCGCAGAAAAAAACCGGAGCACGCGCTCAGCATTGGAGACAAAGACGAAGCAGTCTCGGAAAAAGCACGATCCGTTACAATTCCGCTTTTTGAAAACATTGAAGAAGCTACTCTGAAGGGAAAAGCGACTCCGAGAAAAAAAGCGCGAGATGAAATTTGGGGTTCTGGAGGATTAGATTACGACGGAAGTTCCCTGGAAAGGGTTATTTCGTTAGGGGGAAAAGGGTTAGAAGGCAGGGATCTAGAAAGTAGGCAACTAGGGAAAATGGCGGATTTATTAGGTGAAAGTGTCTTCTACGACGAAGAAGCAAACGCCAAAGTTGTCTTTGGTACGCTTCGTTCTGGGCAACGAATTGAAACACCGTTTAGCTTGCTGGTTGTTGGAGATGTAAATCCTGGTGCGGATGTAATTGCTGGGGGAGATATCGTTGTGTTTGGGAATTTACGGGGAACAGCTCATGCCTCTGCCTATAATGATGAAGGGAGCGATCGTGTGATTATCGCGCTTCAGATGAGACCGATGCAGCTTCGTATCGGATCAGTAATTTCTCGTGGAAGTGAAGAGATGGTGGATGGGGCAGAGATTGCTCGAATTGAGGAGCGACGAATTATTGTTGAAGCGTTTCATCCACGGGTATTTCTTCGACGGCCGTTGCGGTAAGAGAGATTTAAGGGGACGGAGAAAGTGATTGTAACATTGCTAAGCTACGAATAGAGGAAGGATATGATAGGTCGGTCAATTGTAATAACTTCAGGAAAGGGCGGTGTTGGGAAAACCACTACCACTGCGAACTTGGGAGCAGCACTGGCGCTAAAAGGTAAAAAAGTGCTTGTTGTTGATGCTGACATCGGGTTGAGAAACCTTGATGTCATAATGGGCCTTGAAAATCGCATCGTCTATAACTTAATCGATGTTGCAAAAAATGTTTGTAGGCCGCAGCAAGCGATTATCAAGTCAAAAAAATCAAATAACTTATTCTTGCTTCCCGCGTCGCAGACCGACGATAAAGAGGCGATCTCTGAAAAAGAGATGGCTGATGTCGTAAATGGACTAAAGCAGGAGTTTCACTTTGTATTAATTGATTCTCCAGCAGGGATTGAGCAGGGGTTTCGAAATGCTTGCGCCGCTGCTGACGAGGCGATACTAGTTACTACCCCAGAAGTTGCAGCGATTCGTGATGCCGATCGTGTTATAGGCCTTCTTGCCGCACGAGGGATTGAACCTGTGATGATTCTCAATCGGGTGGATCGTGACATGGTGAGAAAGGGGGATATGCTCTCTCCTCAGGATGTGATGGATATTTTAGGCGTTGAACAGATAGGAATTGTTTTTCGTGACAACGAGGTCGTTGTGTCGGCAAATACAGGGGACCCGGTTGTGTATAACACCCGATCGCCGGCGGGGAGATCGTTTCTCCGTATTGCAGAGCGGCTTACCGGGACAAATGTTCCTCTTGAAGAGGCAAACTTAGGCATGGGACTCTTAGCGAGACTTGGCCGTAGACTAAGAGCAGCCTAGTAACGACAGGAAAAGATGAGGGTCGATTATAGAAGTTGCCTTAAGGATAGTATAAGAAAAAACAAGTAGGTGAATGCCGTGCTAAAAAATATAACTTCACGCATATTTGGAAAGGTCTTTAGTAACGAAACTGCAAAGAACCGGCTGCAGATGGTTCTTATTCAGGATCGCAGTGGGCTTACCTCAGAAGAGATGGACCTTTTTCGAAGGGATCTTTTAGATGTGATCTGTAAGTATTTTGTCCTTGAACGAAAGCAGGTGGATATTGAGTGGCAACGAACAGATGCTTGCACCGCGTTGATTATCAATACCCCGGTGATGGGAAGACCACGTTCTCAAGAGAAGAAAAAAGTGCAAGCTGCAGCCCTTGCAACCTAACTCGAAGCGGTTTCTTTTTGTAGTTTTTCTTCTTGGCTGCTTTGCCGCCCTCGCCATTCATACCTTTGTTATTCTTAAGTATGCTACCGATCCTGCTGCGGACTTTGTCCAGGATTATAACGCTGCACAAGCGTTACTAAAACAGCAGTCAATCTATGATGTACCAAACGATCACCCTCCACTGAGTGCACTTCTTGCTACCCCTCTTGTAAGGCTTCCCTACGCAGAGGCTTTTCTTCTCTTTAGTATCTTCTCTGATATCTTATACTTTCTCTCGCTCCTTTTTCTTGTCCGGGCGCTTCAACTTCCGTTGTATCTTGTGCCTGTGTTTTTATCGTTTGCTCTCTCCTCTCCCCAACATATCGCATCTCTTTCGTTAGGAGCACTTTCTTCAATCGTCTCTGCTCTGGTGATCCTCAGTTGGTGTTTCTATCGAAAGAAAAGTGATGTTCTTTCGGGGGTGTTTCTCTCTCTGGCTACCGCATTAAAACTTTATCCGGGGTTGATAGTTTTATCTTTTCTTCTTTCAAAGCGGTGGCGAGCGGTTGGGGGATTTGTAGTAACCGGGGTGCTTATCTTTTTATTGTTTGTTTTTCTCCTTCCTCAAGGTGAGCTAGGGAGGTTTCTTTTTCAGATAACGCCTGAGAATTTTATGGAGTATAAAGATTTTCGTGGAAATCTCTCTCTTCTTGGTAGTGTAGAGAGGTTTTTTGGAGATCAAGGAGGATGGGTAAGTCCCGTAGTAGATCTTTCTCCCGTTGTTTCATTGGTGATCGGGTGGGGAGTGGTTGGGGGCATCTTTTTCTATTCCCTTCGATTGATGCAGCATTTCTCTCATAAGGATGAGAATGAAACAGCCTTTCTCATTGCATCAGTTTCAATGATACTCCTTTCACCGATCTCCTGGGGGCACTACCTCACGGTTCTCGTGCTGCCGATTGGGGTGGTGTTTTCTCGGCTTCTTCTCTCGCCTACAAGAAGTTACGATAGAGCTTTCTTGGTAGTTCTTTTCTTGGTCAGTGGCCTCACTGGCCACATTGATGACGCGATCTCTGATGCTCCAAGGCAGAGCTTACTCCCCTGGTATCACACCGGTGGGTATCTTTTAACAACGGTTGGAGTCTTTGGGCTCCTTCTCCTTCTTTCTCGACTAAAACTTTCTCGATTAAAAGAGAGAAGGAGCCACTGATTCTCGAACTTAGTTCGACCTATCTCTCGTTTCGACCTTCAGAGAGAAGCTTATCGGTTGAGAGCTCATCAAGTGCGCGCATGTTCATTGCACTTCCGATGACCGAATTTGTTAGATTCTTTTGGTAGCTCGTAAGCGCTCTTCGAAGTGGAATCGAATGTAAGAGTGCTCCTTCAACTCCTCTCTCGGCGATCATCTTCACCCATGGAAGCGTGGCACTGGTTAATGCTTCCGTTGATGTTCTTGGAACAAGCGCCGGCATATTTGGAACGCAGTAATGGATCACCCCACACTCAACATAAGTTGGATGAGCATGGCTTGTGGGCCGACTTGTTTCTGCAATTCCTCCTTGGTCAATGGAGATATCAACAAGCACCGATCCTGGTTTCATCGAGGAGAGATGATCTCGAGTGACCACCCGTGGCGCAAGCGCTCCTGGAATAAGCACCGCTCCGACAACAAGATCTGCTTCCTGAAGCTCACGCTTCAGTGCATTTGGTGTTGAATGAAGGGTGCGGGCACGAAATGCGCCATCCGTAAACGGAGCAAGCTTTGTAAGATTAATATCTAAAATAGTAACCTCTGCTCCACATCCGATCGCGACTCGAGCAGCGTTACTTCCAGAGGCTCCAGCCCCAATGACCACCACCCGAGCTGGACGCACACCAACGGAGCCACCAAGGAGAACACCTCGTCCACCACTGTTAGCTTGAAGGGCATATCCACCGCACTGGATGGCGAGCTTTCCTGCGATAATGCTCATCGGCTCAAGAATAGGCAGTCTGCCATCATCAAGCATTACCAGGTCATAATCGAGCCCAGTAACGCCACTATCAACCATCGCTTTGGTAAGCTCTGGTTGAGGAGCCAGGTGAAGAAAGGAAAATACGGGAAGTCCAGGCCGGAAAAATTTTATCTCTTCTGGTGCTGGTTCTTTAACTTTTAAGAGGAGTTCAGCTTTGGACCAGACCTTCTCTAAGGAGTTTACAATCTGCGCACCTACACGGTGAAAGTCATCATCACTAAATCCACTTAACTGCCCAGCCTCGGTTTCAATAACGATCGTGTGGCCTTTTGCAGTTAGCTCTTGAACACCATCTGGAGTGATTGCTACTCGTCTCTCGCCTTCTTTTCGCTCACGGGGAACACCGATTATCATAAAATTTGTTATCTCCTTACAAAGAATGTTCTGATTGCACTGCTAGTAACACGCCTATAACCAATGAACTAAACCTCAAGACATGATGATATTGAAGTGTGTATTTAATAGGCGCCACATAGGGTATTATAATTACCCAAAAATTTCAACATTCGCGGCGCATTTTTAGAAAAAAGAACTCAAACCTCTTGATATTAATACTGATTTTTTAAGTAAAATAACATAGATTGTTTTACTGCAAGGTTCCATTCTACACTCAACCCTTTTAAGAAGCGCTCTTTTGTTAATTTCATCGCCATCTAGACATGCACAATAACGAAAAAATCCCCGCCAAAATAATCGATGGAAAGGCGATAGCAGAAGAGCTTCAACTTGAGCTAACAAGAAAGGTCACAAAAAGCTCAGAAACCCTCGCCCGCCCCCCAGGTCTTGCCGTGATTTTAGTAGGTGAAAACCCTGCATCAAAGGTGTATGTGCGAGCAAAAACAAAAAGCGCAGAGAAATGTGGATTTACGGTTCGTGATATTAAGCTCGGAGAGAACTGCACCAACGAAGAGTTAATTGAAAAGATCTCTCAACTCAATACCGATCCAGCGGTCGATGGGATCCTTCTTCAACTCCCACTTCCAAAGGGATTAGATGAATTTAGAGCCATTGTCGCTATTGCTCCCAAAAAAGATGTCGATGGTCTTCATCCCTTTAACCAGGGATTGTTACTAAGACATGAAAAAGCTCCCCGCCCTTGTACGCCTGCAGGCGTTATAAAACTTATTGAGAAAGCACAAGAGGCGCTCGGTCTTTCAAAAGACCTTGCAGGTCTTAAGGCGACGATACTTGGACGCTCCATCCTTGTTGGAAAACCGTTAGGGATCATGCTCTTAGAGAAGAACTGCACAGTTACCTACTGTCACTCAAAGACTCGAGATCTCCGTGCAGAATGCATGAACGCAGAGATCGTTATTGCTGCGGTAGGGAATCCAAAACTTGTAAAAGGCTCTTGGATTAAGAAAGGAGCGATCGTTATTGATGTTGGGATCAACCGCGATTCTGAAGGAAAGTTAGTTGGGGATGTCGATTTTGATGAAGTATCAAAAATTTGCTCAGCAATTACCCCCGTGCCGGGCGGAGTAGGTCCGATGACGGTTGCGATGCTTCTTCAAAACACGTTCGATACATACGTAGACCGATCCTAGGGCACAAAAAGATCTCTCAAATACGCAACTCCTTAAGTATATTAAAGATAACATTCCTTTCCTTTTTGTTCTAAGTACCCTATAGCTCTAGCTGTTAAGGGCTAATAATGAATACCCCAACTGGAACCGCACTAAAACGAACCCCTCTTTATTCTTGCCATCAGGAGCTTGGTGCGCGCTTTACCGAGTTTGGTGGGTGGAGTATGCCCGTTCAGTATAGTGGGCTTGTCGATGAACACCTCACGGTACGAAACCAGGTTGGGCTGTTTGATGTTTCCCACATGGGAGAGATCTTTATTCGTGGTCCAAACGCCCTTCCGTTTTTACAATACCTCACCAGTAACGATGTATCGAAATTAACTCCGGGGCGAGCGCAGTATTCACTCCTTCTTAATCCTCAAGGTGGAGCTGTTGATGATATCATTGTCTATCAACTAAAAGATGAAGAGTATCTACTCTGTGTAAACGCCTCAAATATCGAAAAAGATTACCACTGGCTTCTCACCCACAGCCGACGAAAAACAATTATCGAAGATGCCTCACCCTCCTATGGTCAGATTGCAATTCAGGGACCAAAGGCTCAAAATCTTTTGGAACGAATCTTCCCCTCGCAAGCATTTGATCTAAAATCCTTCCCTTCATTTCAGGTTGAGTCGGTTTCTACAAACACCACCACCCCGAAAAAGGGCATCGTTGCTCGAACGGGATATACGGGAGAAGATGGATTTGAGCTCTTTTGTGCAGCGGCAGATACCCCAAGTTTTTGGAAGATGCTGATCACGGAAGGAGCCCAGTTTGGGGTCAAGCCAGCAGGGCTTGGGGCGCGAGATACGCTCCGACTTGAGGCAGGCTTTCCGCTCCACGGACATGAACTTAGTGACATTATTAGTGTCCTCTCTTCTGGGTTGGGATGGGTGGTAAAATTCAATAAAGAAGATTTTATCGGACGAGAATCCCTCCTTAAAGAGAAAGAGCAAGGTTCAAAGATAAAGCTTATCGGCTTTGAGGTCTGTGAACCGGGGATCGTGCGGGGGGAGATGAAGATCTTCTCTCCAAAAGGTCAGGAGATCGGTTGGGCTACCAGTGGGACAAAACCCCCCACGGTCAATCGAGCGATCGGTCTTGCTTTTGTAGAAACAGAATATGCAACGCTCGGCACGGAGCTTCTTGCGGAGGTGCGCGGACGAAAGTTAGCAATTCAGGTAATAAAAGTTCCATTTTATAAGCGAAAGGAGAAATAGAGATGGTTGTTCCAGCAGAGCTTCGATACACAAAAGATCATGAATGGGCGAAAGAGGAAGGTGGCAAGGTGTATGTAGGCATCACCGACTATGCTCAAAAGGAGCTAGGAGATGTGGTGTTTGTTGAGCTTCCCGCTGTAGGTGCTACTATTAAGAAAGGAGAGTCTTTTGGTACCGTAGAGTCAGTTAAGGCGGTAAGTGATATCTATTCTCCAATTGATGGAGTGGTTGCCCAGGTTAATGATGGTCTTGGCTCAGCGCCTGAACTGGTAAACAGCTCGCCACATAAGGATGCATGGATGATTATCATTGAGCCAACAAATAAGAACCAGCTTTCTGAGCTGATGAATGCTTCGCAGTATGAGAGCTATATTGGGGAATTACTGAAGTAAGGGAACTATGAGTGTTGTAATGAAGTCTCTTGAGAGTGGAAAAGATGATTTAAAAAATGAAATTGGCTTTGAAGAAGGAGAGTTTCTCTCTCGTCATGTCGGTCCCCGAAATGATGATATCGACGAGATGCTTCGGATGCTCAGTCTTGTTTCGCTTGATGAGCTTACCGAAAAAACAGTTCCCCGCTCAATTCGATTAAAAGGCTCGCTCGAACTTTCTCGCCCTCAAACCGAGAGGCAGATGCTCCAAACCCTCCGTGGGATTGCTGCAAAGAACTCTGTATTTCATAGTTTGATCGGGATGGGCTACTCAGGAACGATTACTCCGGGGGTGATTCAACGAAATATTTTAGAAAATCCTGGTTGGTACACCCAATACACCCCATACCAAGCTGAGATCTCTCAAGGTCGTCTTGAAGCGCTAATTAATTTTCAAACAATGGTTTGCGATCTTACGGCGATGGAGCTTGCAAACGCCTCTCTTCTTGACGAGGCGACCGCAGCGGCAGAAGCGATGATGCTCTGTGCTCGTGTTCACGGGTCAGAAGAGCGAACGAAGTTCTACGTTCTTGATAGTGTTCACCCGCAAACGATAGATGTCGTAAAGACAAGAGCCGAAGCACTAAGTATTGAGGTCGAGGTTGGAACAAAAGAAGCTTTTGTTCCAGATAAAAAATATGTCGGGGTTCTCGTTCAGTATCCAACTACGGATGGAGCACTTGTTGATTACCGAGAGTTTGCAAAGATCCTAAACGCTAAAGAGATCCTCGTTATTGTTGCTGCTGATATCTTGTCACTTACGATGCTCACCCCTCCTGGAGAATGGGGTGCCGATGTGGTGGTGGGAAACACTCAACGCTTTGGTGTGCCCTTTGGTTTTGGAGGCCCGCACGCAGCGTTTTTTGCAACAAAGAAGGAGTTTCAGCGCTTTATGCCAGGAAGGCTTGTTGGAGTGTCAAAAGATGCTACGGGAAGACTTGCCTATAGACTCTCACTTCAAACGCGTGAGCAGCATATCAAGCGGGAGCGAGCAACCAGCAACATCTGCACAGCGCAGGTGCTTCTTGCGGTGATTGCCAGCATGTATGCGGTCTATCACGGTCCAAAAGGGTTAAAAAGAATTGGTCAGGCGGTACATCGAAAAACCGTAATCCTTAGTGAAGGGTTAAAGAAGCTAGGCTTTACTATTCGCTACGCAGCGTTTTTTGATACGATCAGGGTCGAGGTAAAAGGAGATAAAGAAGCGATTAAAAAAAGAGCGCTCGGGAGAAAGATTAATCTTCGTGAATTTGAAGATGAAAGCTTGGGAATCTCTCTTGATGAGGTAACAGACGAGTTCCTTCTTGAAGAGCTCTTATTATCTTTTTCTGGAAAAGATAAGCTTCCTTTTTCGCTTTCTGAGCTCCTGACCAGCACGTCCGCAGTTCCGGGTGCTTTTCAAAGAAAGTCTCAGTATCTTACCCATCCGGTATTTAGTCGCTATCACTCTGAAACAGAGCTTCTTCGTTACATGCGTCGACTTGAGTCAAAAGATCTCTCGCTTACAAGCTCGATGATCCCTCTTGGCTCATGCACGATGAAGCTAAACGCTTCCGCAGAGATGTATCCAATTACCTGGCCAGAATTTTCAAATATTCATCCTTTCTCGCCAGCTGATCAAACTCGGGGATATCAGGAACTCACCGATGAGCTTGAAGCGATGCTCTGTGAGCTTACCGGTTTTAAGGGAGTTTCTTTACAACCAAATGCGGGGTCGCAGGGTGAGTATGCAGGGTTACTAGTAATTCGTGCCTATCATCGAAAAAATAAGCAAGCACACCGAAATATCTGCTTAATCCCAGCTTCTGCACACGGCACAAACCCAGCAACGGCGTCGATGGTGGGGATGGAAGTTGTAGTTGTAAGTTGTGATGCAAATGGGAACGTTGATGTTTCTGATCTCAAAAGAAAAGCAGAGGAGCACAAAGCAAACCTCTCCTGTTTGATGATCACCTATCCTTCAACACACGGCGTATTTGAAGAAGCGATTGCGGAGATCTGTTCTGTGATTCACCAGCATGGTGGGCAGGTGTACATGGATGGTGCGAACTTTAACGCCCAGGTTGGGTTGTGTCGTCCGGGAGATTTTGGAGCAGATGTTTGTCATCTTAATTTACACAAAACATTTTGTATTCCTCACGGCGGAGGAGGACCAGGAGTAGGTCCGATCGGAGTGGCTGCGCATCTGGTGGAGTTTTTGCCAGGACATTTTACCAATCGTGTTGGAGGCGCTTCGGCGATCGGTCCGGTGTGTTCTGCGGCGTGGGGCTCAGCAGGGATCTTACCGATCCCTTGGGCCTATATTAAAATGATGGGTGCTGATGGATTAAAGCGTGCCACCGAGGTTGCGATTTTAAACGCTAATTACCTCGCAAAGCGCCTTGAGCAATACTATCCGATCCTCTATCGGGGACAGAACGGCTTTGTTGCTCATGAGTGTATCTTAGATATCCGAGCGATTAAGAAGCGAGCCGGTGTTGATGAGATTGATATCGCAAAGCGTCTGATGGATTACGGCTTTCATGCACCGACGGTGTCTTTCCCAGTGGTTGGCACGTTGATGGTGGAGCCAACTGAGAGTGAATCAAAAGAAGAGCTTGATCGCTTCTGTGAGGCGATGATCTCCATTTATGGCGAGATTCAAGAGATCGAGGAAGGTGAGGCTAGTCGCGAGGATAACGTGTTAAAAAATGCCCCGCATACCGCTTCGGTAGTAATCTCTGAAGCGTGGGATCGCTCTTACTCAAGAGAGAAGGCAGCGTTTCCAGTAAAGTCACTCCATGAATTTAAATTCTGGCCAAGTGTCTCGCGGATTGATAACGCCTACGGGGATAGAAATCTATTTTGCTCTTGTGTTCCTATTGGGGAATAAAGAGGAGGAATAGAGAGGAATACGAAGAGCTAATCGAATTCGCACTGAAATCGATACCCAACTCCTGGTTCCGTTATGAAAAACTGGGGTTGGGCAGGATCTCGCTCAATTTTTTGTCGAAGCTGCCCCATAAAAACTCGGAGGTAATGGGTCTGATTGGCGTAAGCTGCACCCCAGACCTCATTAAGCAGTTGTTTATGGGTGAGCACCCGCCCACAGTGATGGACAAGTACCGAAAGAAGTTTATATTCAGTCGGAGTGAGGTGCACATCTTGATTATTTACAAATACTCGACGCGCACCGAAGTCAATTTTTAAAAAATCCTTTTCAAATATTGTCGGTGCTTCTTCGAGAGGATTTTGTTTATTTCTTAACACCACTCGAATTCGAGCTTGAAGTTCTCCTACTGAAAATGGTTTTGTAAGGTAGTCATCGGCTCCAGAATCTAGCGCCAGTATCTTATCGCTTTCTTCTCCTCTTGCAGAAAGAATAATGAGCGGGACCTCTGACCATTCCCGGATATTTTTTAATACCTCTATTCCCGATATGTCAGGAAGCCCGAGATCAAGAAGCACCACATCGGGATTATGGGTTGCGGTCATTGAAATCCCCTCTCTTCCCGTGGAGGCTTCAAGGATTTCAATATCTCCGGAGGAGAGACTTGCGCGAAGAAAACGACGAATCTGAACTTCATCATCGATAATCAGAATTTTCTGTTTGATATTCACAGCGGGACCTCTGGGGCTTCATCTCCAAGGGGGAGAATGAGTTCAAATTCTGCGCCGTTGTTTTCTCCTCTGTTTCTTGCTTGAATACTCCCTCCGTGCGCTTCCGCTATGGAGCGACAGATGGTAAGCCCAAGCCCAAATCCTTGTGAGGGAGTTTTCTCACCACGATAGAGTTTTTCAAATACTTTTTCCTCATCCCCCGCCTTTAATCCGGGACCATTATCACGAAGAATTACCACCGCTGATGAATTGTGCCGAGTTGCTTCGATTTCGATGAGAGTTGTCTCGGGAGTATGTTTTGCAGCATTTTCAAGAATATTTACAAACACCTGCTCCAGGAGAAGCCCATCTGCGTAGATAAGCGGAAGTTCTCGGTCAACTTTTACGATTACTTTTCGTGGTTTCAATACTTTCTCGGTTCGATGGAGTGCAGAGCCAATAAGCTCTTCTAGTGAATGCCATTCGCGATGTAGTTTTATTCCTTCACCATCTCTTCCTTCGCCCTCTAATTTTGTTAGGTCTAAGACGTTACGAATAATGCGGGTGAGACGTTCTGATTCATCCCAAATGGTTTGTGCAAGCTCTACGCGGTTTGCCTGGGGTAGGTTTTGTTGCTCCACAAGAGCACTTGCTGAACCTGAGATTGCAGCAAGCGGGGTTCTTAGATCATGGGAGATGGAGCTTAGCAGTGAGCTTCTTAATCGCTCAGTTTTTGCGATTAAATCCGCCTGTCGCGACTCGTTTTCAACAGCAATTCGTTGCAGTGCAAGAGTCACCTGATTTCCAAAGGCTTCAAAAAGGGATCTCTCCTCTGCGGGAAGAGGTTTTGGAAGGGTCATTCCTAACACTCCTAAACACTGCTCTTGAAATTTAAGCGGGAAATAAAATCCCTTAGCTCCAGAGAGGGTATTGGTTCCAACTCCTGCTGAAGTTCCACTATTTAAAACCCAAGTGGCTACGGCAAGTTCATTGTTAGAGCTAAAAATCGATTGGGCCTCTGTGGGCAACACCAGTACTCCTCCATCAGAGGAGAGAAAAAGAGCGCCCTGTTGTTGAAAGAGCTCTGTTGTTTTTCTAAAAACTGCTTGTGAAACTTCTTCTATCGCTTTGCAAGAAAGAAGCTCTCGTCCAAAATCATACAACGTTGCGGTGCGACGTTCTCGTTCTGACATCATCTGCGATTGAACTTTTAGACGAATCGTTAGTGTACTAATGAGAATTGAGATCACGAGCATCACAAAAAAAGTAATTAAATATTGAGCATCTGCAACAGCAAATGTAAATCGAGGAGGAACAAAGAAAAAATCAAAAGCGGCTACACTGAGAAGACAGCTCAGCAGAGCTTCTCGATATGATTGCCGAGTAGATACCCAGGTAACACCGAGAAAGTAAATCATAATGATATTTGAGAGATCCAAGAAGGGATAGATAAGCGCTGCAAGGCCGGTGCAGAGGGCAACTACAAAAAAAGTTCGCAGTGTTTTTATTGGTTTTCTCTCCCCCTTGAAGGAAAATTTGATGCCGGGAAGTGAGGAGCGTTCTACCGTTGCAAGAACGTGAACGCTAATGGTGCCACTTCGACGAATCAATTCATCAACAAGTGTTCGAGAGAAGATCTCCTTCCATCGGGGACGAACGGGTTTTCCAATCACAATCGCCGTTACATTATAATCACTACATAAAGTAAGAATATCAGTGACCATATCGTTTGATTGGCGAACCATAACTTTTGCGCCAAGGAGCTCGGCAAGATCCAACGCTGCAAGAGCATCTGCTCGACCTTCAAGGGAGCGAAGTGCATACTTTGGGGTATGAAAATTAACTGCGATGAGTTCAGCGTGGAGACTTGTTGCTAGGCGTTTTGCCGCACGAATGAGCTGTGGTGCCATCGGGCTTGCTCCTACGCACACCAAAACTCGTTGACCAGT
The DNA here is from genome assembly GCA_964505555.1 of uncultured Bdellovibrionales bacterium. Taxonomy (GTDB): domain Bacteria; phylum Bdellovibrionota_C; class UBA2361; order SZUA-149; family CAZDIO01; genus CAZDIO01. Next base: position 7,830 of record CAZDIO010000125.1, on the reverse strand, counting down.
GGGCCAGACCTCACGTACCGCATTTTGTAAACGGTACCGGCGCATTTGGGCATTTACCCTTTCTGCTGTTTGCCTTAAGACAAGCTCGCGAAGCGCGATCAGCGTTCCTTCTTTAAAAAAGTTCTGAAGTGCCGTGTCGACCCGTGAAAGGGGATAAATTTTCCCTTGCTTAAGGCGATCAATAAGTTCATTAGGAGGAATGTCGACTAACTCAACCTCATCGGCATTATTAAGGAAGCGATCAGGCACTGTTTCATGGACGGTGATGCCCGTGATCTGGGAAACCACATCACGTAAACTCTCAAGGTGCTGAATATTTAAAGTTGTATAAACATCTATCCCAGAAGAAAGAATCTCTTCAACATCTTGCCAGCGTTTTATGTGGCGAGAACCTGGGGCATTGGTATGAGCAAGTTCATCAACAAGGAGAATCTCAGGTTTTCGTAATAAAGAAGCATCAACATCAAATTCACGAAGCTCAATTCCAGCATGTTGAATAATTTTTGGTGGAATGGAGTCTAGAGAATTAGCAAGCTGAGTCGTCTCAGGTCGACCATGAGGCTCGATATATCCGGCGACAACATCAACCCCTCTCCCTTTTAATCCAAGAGCATCAGCAAGCATCGAGTAGGTTTTTCCTACACCGGCAGCCATGCCCAGATAGATTTTTAGTCGGCCGCGTTTGCGTCGAATCTCTTCGGCATTTGCGAACTTAAGCAAAGTATCAGGGTTTGGTCTTTTCTCCCCCATAGAAAGTAGCACCAACTATTAAGATGTTTTGTAAGTTCATCATATCCGAAATAAGAAGAAGTGGCGATCTCTTAACGCACGGCAAGCTGTCAAGCTTCTAAACTATTACTGTCTCATCCGCTCTTCATTCGTTTTTTTGATAATCTTTATACTTTCTTTATATCGCACGGGGAATCCTTACCCCCTCTTTATGTGATGGTGTGCGACAATCAGAACCGAAGAAACAATAGGCGACATTTTTTAATGCAGGAAATTGTATGAAAATGGAATTGAAAAATACCTTGCTATTTTGGTTTGGGTTCGGACTTTTAGCGATCAGTCTGTTTCCAGATCTGGTATCGGCAACTCCCTCAACTCATGTTTGGGCGCCTTCTACCGATATTCAGGCGGATCGCACATTCCATCTCACCAGTGATCTCTATATTCCAAGCCAAAGTGATGTCAGCGGTTCAAAACCTGATACGGTAACAAATATTGGTCTTGAAACCGGATTATGGCCCATAAAAGATAAACTCGGCATTGAATTTGGTTTTGATCACATCGCTGGATACGGGCAGCTTGATAGTTACCCACTATATTTTAACGCCAAGATAGGCACACCAGAAAACGTCCTTTTTGAAGGCGCACCTGCTCTGGCTCTCGGTGGATTTTACTTTGGCACTAAAAACAACAAGACGGACCAAGATATCTATTACCTGAAGACCGCAAAGACTGTTTCCTTTGACGATTTTACGCTTGGCAGATTTTCAGTAGGCTGGTTTTGGGGCAATCAAGATCTGCTTGTTGATGAAAGTTTAAATTCCGATGCTACCGGGGTGCTTCTTGCGTGGGAACGGACGATGTCAGAAATTTCTGACAAACTGTGGTTTTGTGTTGACTACCAAGGATCAGAAAGCGGTGCTGGGGCGCTCGCACCTGGCTTTGCTTGGAAGTTTGCCGAGAATGTCAGTATAATTTTTGGTTATGTTATACCAAACAATGATCAACTTGCAGAAACGTACACGATGCAGGTTGATATCGACTTTGGCAGTTATTAAAAATCAAAAGGAGTGGGTGTGGATCTCTTTTTTCTAATCATCGTTCTTATCTTCTTTGTAGTTGCAGTTGGGTATGTAAATGGCCTGTATGTCCTGCTTGGAGAAAAAGATGAGTGAGTATATCTGGCTCAGTATAATCGTTATCGGGTTAATAATGTATCTGCTTTTTTCTCTTCTAAAGCCGGAGAGGTTCTAATATGAATATTCATGGGAGTGGAGAGATTCTTATCTATTTTGGAATTATTCTCATCCTTACGAAGCCGTTGGGAATATATCTTCACCAGGTGTTTTCTGGAGAGAGAACGTTTTTATCATTCGTTCTAAGGCGATGTGAACGGCTCGTCTATAAACTCATCAGAGTTGATGAGCGGCGGGAGATGGGGTGGAGAGAGTATTCGATTGCGATGCTGATTTTTAGTGCGGTAGGACTCCTCCTTACCTATCTGATGCTTCGACTCCAAGGGTTCTTGCCGCTCAATCCGCAAGGATTTGGCACAAAAGAGATGACCCCCGACCTTGCGTTTAATACCGCTGTTTCTTTTACTTCGAACACCAATTGGCAATCGTATCTTCCGGAAGCTACCGTTTCAATCTTTTCTAATATGGTGGCACTTGCGATTCATAATTGGATCTCAGCAGCAGTGGGAATTGCTATCGCGGTGGCGGTTGCTCGGGGGTTTTCACGAGAATCGACACAAACCATAGGAAATTTCTGGGTCGATGTTGTGCGCTCTGCATTGTATGTGCTTTTGCCTATATGTTTTGTGGGGGCGCTGATATTTATCTTCACCGGAGTGCCGCAAAATTTTTCAGCACCGGTTGAGGTTGTTACGCTTGAGGGAGCAAAGCAGGTGATCCCTCAAGGTCCGATCGCTTCTCAGGAAGTTATCAAGCAGCTTGGAACAAATGGTGGGGGGTACTTTAACGCTAATTCTGCACATCCGTATGAGAACCCGAATCCAGCCGCAGATCTCCTGACGAAGGTGCTCATTTTTCTTATTCCAGCAGGCTTAACCTATATGTTTGGTGTGATGACTGGGAATGTTCGTCAGGGGTGGGCGATATTTTGGGCGATGGGCATTATGTTTCTTGTCGGTGCCTTCGTCTGTAACATCTCAGAGCAAAATGGAAATGTTCATTTTTCAAAACTTGGAATTGAGCAATCTCCAAACGCGCTTCAAGCTGGTGGCAACATGGAGGGGAAAGAAACCCGTTTTGGCATAGCCTCTTCGACTTTATTTGCAACAATTACTACAGGAGCTTCTTGTGGCGCGGTAAACTCAATGCACGATTCGTACACTCCACTTGGGGGGCTCGTTCCACTGTTTAATATGCTTACTGGAGAGGTGATCTTTGGTGGGGTTGGTGCTGGGCTCTATGGAATGTTGATGTATGTGGTGCTTGCGGTCTTTATCGCTGGATTGATGGTGGGAAGGACGCCTGAGTACCTGGGGAAAAAAATTGGACGGTTTGAAGTTCAAATGGCGATGCTTGCGGTGCTTGTTTGTGCGGCGTGTATCTTAGGATTTTCAGCACTCTCGGCAACGATTGATTTACCACAGGAGAGCGCTTGGAATCGGGTTGGAAATACAACAACCTTTTATGGTGCCCCTGCAAATAACGTGAATAATTCAGGATCCCATGGATTGTCTGAGATTTTTTATGCGTTTGCATCAGGAACGGGAAACAATGGATCTGCTTTTGCGGGGATCACGGCAAATACACCATACTACAATCTTACCCTTGGACTTGCGATGCTCTGTGGGCGGTTTTTGATGATCGTTCCCCTTCTTGCGTTATCGGGCAGTCTTGTTCGGAAGAAACGAGTACCGGCATCCCTGGGAACGTTTTCAACAGATAATGGTACCTTTGTAACTTTACTGATTGCTACGGTACTTATCGTCGGAGCGCTGACATTTTTTCCTGCTTTAGCGCTTGGACCGATCGTGGAGCATTTTCAAATGCATAGTTTGTTTTTGCAGTAAAAGGGCTTACTGAGAGGGTAGAGTATGGAAATAGGAACTGTGATCTCAACTCGAAAAAACGCACCACGCAAGCTTTTTGAAAAAGATATCGTGGTTCGTGCTTTGAAGGAGGCATTTCTCAAGCTTCATCCAAAGCTTGTTTTAAAAAATCCGGTGATGTTTGTTGTGGAGGTAGGAAGTGTTGTTACCACTTATTACTTTCTTAAGGGAGTGATTTCAGGAAGCGGAGATCTGCTTTTTGTTGGTCAGGTCACATTATGGCTCTGGTTTACAGTTTTGTTTGCAAACTTTGCTGAGGCGATGGCAGAGGGACGAGGGAAGGCCCAAGCAGATTCTCTTAGAAAAACAAAGACTGATACGGTGGCAAAAAAGGTAACCGGAAATAAAGTGGAGCACGTTCCAGCCACCACTCTTCGTAAGGGAGATCTCTTTGAATGCACTGCAGGAGACATCATTCCCGCAGATGGAGACGTTATTGAAGGAGTGGCCACGGTTGATGAGTCGGCAATTACTGGAGAGTCTGCTCCGGTGATTCGAGAAAGTGGGGGAGACAGATCTGCGGTAACGGGTGGAACAAAAGTTCTCTCTGATCGAATACTGGTGCGAGTGAGTAGCAATCCGGGAGAGGCGTTTATTGATCGAATGATTGCGCTTGTTGAGGGGGCGGAGCGTCAAAAAACGCCAAATGAGATCGCTTTGAGTATCCTTCTTTCTGGACTGACGATCGTCTTTCTCTTTGCAACGGTTACTCTTCTTCCTTTTGCCGTCTACAGTGGTGGGGAAAACGGCGGTGGCGAAAACGGATCGATCCCCTCTGTGACCGTTATGGTTGCACTTCTTGTATGTCTTATCCCAACCACGATCGGTGGGCTTTTAAGCGCAATAGGTATTGCGGGTATGGATCGGGTGATGCAGCACAATGTGCTTGCGATGAGTGGTCGAGCTGTTGAGGCAGCCGGGGATGTAAACACTCTTCTCTTAGATAAAACGGGAACGATTACTCTTGGGAATCGACAAGCGACTGCCTTTCTTCCCGCTCCAGGGGTTAAAGAAGCGGAGCTGGCAGATGTTTCACAACTTGCTTCGCTTGCAGATGAAACTCCAGAAGGAAGAAGTATCGTGGTTCTTGCAAAACATAAGTTTGGAATTAAGGAGCGAGATATTCACTCGCTCCAAGCGGAATTTGTGCCTTTCTCGGCCCACACTCGAATGAGTGGAGTAAATATTGAAAATCGCCGCATTCGAAAAGGTGCTGCCGATGTGATGAGTAAACTGATTACCGACCAGGGTGGGTATTTTCCTAAAGAAGTTACTTCTGCGGTGGAGATGATCGCCAAGCAGGGAGGAACCCCCTTAGTGGTTTCAGAAAACACCCGAGTGCTTGGGGTCATCCAGCTAAAAGATATCGTAAAAGGTGGACTTAAAAATCGTTTTGAACAGCTTCGTCGGATCGGAATTAAGACGGTGATGATTACCGGGGATAATAATCTCACGGCTGCTGCAATTGCTGCTGAAGCGGGAGTCGATGATTTTCTTGCAGAAGCCACGCCAGAGATGAAGTTAAAATATATTCGAAACGAACAAGCAGGGGGGAGACTTGTTGCGATGACGGGAGATGGCACAAACGATGCCCCCGCACTGGCTCAAGCAGATGTGGGTGTTGCAATGAATACGGGCACTCAAGCCGCAAAGGAAGCGGGCAACATGGTAGACCTAGATTCAAATCCCACCAAACTTATTGAAATCGTTGAGATCGGTAAGCAGATGCTGATTACCCGTGGGGCGTTGACTACGTTTAGTATCGCAAATGATGTTGCAAAATATTTTGCGATTATTCCTGCGATGTTTATCGCGATCTATCCGGAACTTGGAGCCCTGAATGTTATGGGTCTTTCTAATCCCCACTCTGCTGTTCTTTCAGCTGTTGTCTTTAACGCACTGATCATTATCGCTCTCATTCCCCTTGCCCTTCGTGGAGTGACCTATCGTCCGATGGGTGCTAGTGCGATCTTACGTCGAAATCTTTTAATCTACGGAGTTGGCGGAATCATTGCACCTTTTCCAGGAATTTGGGTGCTGGATCGGTTACTTGTTGCATTGCATTTAGCGTAGGAGGCTATCATGGTGAGATCACAAATTCTCCCTGCTTTATCACTGACTTTGATGTTTACTCTTTCTGCTGGCTTCTTATTTCCTGCCGTTATTTGGGGTTTTGGGCAGATTCTGTTTTCGTATCAGGCGAATGGTAGTCTTATCAAAGAAGGGAACAAGATAATCGGGTCAGAAATTATTGGCCAGCAATTTGTATCTCCGAAGTATTTTCATCCTCGGCCTTCTGCTGCGGGTTCTGGGTATGATCCTTTGGGCTCAAGCGGTACTAATTTGGGACCAACAAGTAAAAAACTAATCGTGGGATTTCCTGACGATCCGGAAACTCCTGATACCGATGAGAGTTATCTCGGTGTTCAGGGATTGGCAAAAGCGTATCGCGAAGAAAATGGACTCAAAGAGGATCATCTTGTGCCTGTTGATGCGGTGACTCGTTCTGGAAGTGGGCTCGATCCTCATATTTCACCACAAAATGCACTTCTTCAGGCATCTCGTGTTGCTCGGGAACGTGGAATAGATATTGAAACGGTTAATGAATTAATAAAACAGTCTACCGCAGGAAGATTCCTTGGCCTATTTGGGGAGACTCGGGTAAATGTTCTCAGTTTAAATTTAGCGCTTGATCGTTTTCAAAGGAAGTAAGGGGAAACGGTACCCATAATATGTTAAGCAAATATATAAAAGTGATAGCCGTGCTAGGAGTTTTTGTTTTAATATCTTTGAAACCTCTTTCCTGGTCCTTGCCACTCCTTAATGAAAAGAGTCTAAAGCCAACAGTTCTTGGAGAGGCGCTCATTCGTTCGGGGCAGAAAGTATCAACCGCTGATATGTTCATTACAGACGATACCATCGTTACCCTTCGTCAATCTCCTTCCTGCCACAAGCGCGATCTAAGGCAACTTTGCTATGAGGTAACGGTCACCACTCCGCAAGTTCCGCGTTTGGCTCCAGAGGTTCAGAGCTTTGTTGTGTTTGTTAAGCAAGAGTTTGAATCAAAGTAACAAGCAAGAATTAACTTCATCTGTGGTAATACAGCGTAAGCACTAAAAAGAGGGGCTTTTTGAACCTTCCTGTCGCACGTGGAGGGGGCGCCGAACTGAATCGGCGCGCCCCCACATGCTTTCCTCGTTTGTTACTTTGGAGGGGTGAGTGTCGGCAGGCTCAGCGTGCAGTGCCTCGGTTTTCGAAGGTGCAACGCAATTACCAACCGCGCTAACCCCTGGCGAACAGAGCCGTTCCCACTTTGAAATGCAAAAGAGATCTCCGTTTGCAAGTCAACGACAGGTTGGTTACTGCTCAGCCAGGAGATGACCGATGGAAGTTCGATTATCTGAGCGACCATTTGCACCGTCCTCAGATCGAAATACCACAGATCCGTCAAAATCTCATCCGCGCTTTTTTTCTCCGATACGGCCTTCAGATCAAGTTCGGCTGGGTTAAGAACCCATTCTTTGTATCCGTCAAGTTCCAAAATGCGTCGCTTTTTTTCTGATTCGTCTTGGCCGCTCCAGCAGTGCTGAAGACGTCCAAAAAATTCAAGAAACTGACGCAGCCGCTCTTGACTGCCTGATCTTTCCTTTAGTCTGCGAAGAAACCTTTTACGATTCTCCCAAAAAGCTCCTTCGTTTGGATCTCTCCGATCCGATTCCTCCTTTCTCGTGTCTTCATGACCAATGACAGTACCTCGAGCTGCCTCCATGCAACTCGTTGCCGCATCCGCACCTTCCACCATCTATCCGTAACTCCTTCCATGCCCACTACGCCCTAGAAAAAACCACCGCCCCCCTTAGGCACACAGTTAGGCACAGAGTGCTTTGTCCCTAAAGGGGAGAGTGCTGTCTACTACGTGCATATAACTACGTGAGAAAGAGCGGGAGCGATTCCTCTTTACGTGTGGCAAGAAGTAGCCTCCCTGTCGTGGGGGGGGGGGGGGCGCGAACACCGAAAAG
>CAZDIO010000124.1:0-7223 GCA_964505555.1 uncultured Bdellovibrionales bacterium | reverse complement strand
AATTTCTGTTCAAATGACTATCTTGGGCTTTCAAAAAATAAAGATGTTCTTAACAAAGTAAGTGAGATCCTTCAAAGAGATGGATTTTGTTCTGGGGCTTCACGTTTAGTTACCGGAACCCTTCCTATTCATGTTGAGCTTGAAAATAAGATCGCCTCTTTTTTTGGCAAAGAGAAGGGACTCCTCTTTGGCAGTGGATATCTTGCAAATATCGGTGTCATCTCAGCTCTTGTGGGAAGAGGAGATGTGGTTGTGCTTGATAAGCTCTCCCACGCATCGCTTGTAGATGGGGCACTCTTAAGCCGTGCCACGTTAAAAAGATTCTCCCACAATGATGTTGGAGAGCTTGAAACAATCCTTAAAGAGGAGCGGGAGTCACCTCGCGGAGAGCAGCGCACCATAGCGGTAGTGACCGAGTCTGTTTTTAGTATGGATGGAGATCTCTCCCCACTTCAAGAGATCGCTGCTATGTGTGAAAAATATGGGGCGATGCTTCTTGTAGATGAAGCTCATGCCGTTGGGGTGTTTCATCGGGGAGTTTCTTTTCAAAAAGATTTAACAAGCAGGGTCAGTGTAATTCTTGGAACATTTAGTAAGGCGTGTGCCAGTTATGGTGGGTTTGTAACCTGCTCAAACAAGGTGCAAGAACTGCTCATAAATCGGGCGCGAAGTTTTATTTACAGCACGGCACTTCCCCCAACGGTAGTTGCTGCATCGCTTGCTTCACTTTTGATTATTGAAAAAAACCCCTTGTGGGGTGAGGAGCTCCTTCAGAAAGCGGCAAACTTTCGAAACAAACTTCACCGTGCGGGGTTTTCTCCTGGTTTAGAAAATCAGCGTTCAGAGAGTCAGATTATCCCTCTTCTTGTTGGGAAGAACGATACCGCAATACAGTTTTCAAAAGCGCTACGAGATAAAGGGATTTTAGCAAGTGCGATTCGTCCCCCCACGGTTCCTATAGGGAGTGCTCGAATAAGGCTCTCTCTTAGTGCAGCCCACAAAGAGGAGGAGCTTGAGGAGGCTTTTGAAATAATTACCGCGACAGCACAAACTCTCCACTTGCTATGAGCGAAGCTTCAACGATTATTGTTACGGGGTGGGGGACAACGAAAGAGTCGTTTGAGTTTTTCTCTACCATCGGTGATGACGTGGTGATTATTTCTCCCGATGAGTTATGGAAAAAAAATAGCACCAATTATGGAAAAGCTCTTTTTCAGATCCTTCTTGATTATCCACACTGTAAGTATCTCTGTGGATGGTCATTGGGAGCAATTATCTCCTTAGAGATGGTTGTTAATTACCAAACGCGGATTGAAAAACTCGTTCTTCTTTCTGGTACTCCACATTTTACTGAAGAAGCAAATTTCCCTTATGGGGTTTCAAAACGAGTTCTCTCTTTAATGAAAGAGCAATGTAGAGAAGATCGACAACAGGTATTAGAGAGTTTTTTTTCTGGCTTTTTAGCTGATGAATTAGCAGTCAAACAAGCACTTACTTTTTCAAACACCATTGAAACCGAGGTTCTCCTTTCCGGGCTCTCCTATCTTGAAGAGAGCGATCTCCTTCAAGGAATCCAGAAGGTATCAATCCCCGTTTGTCTTCTTCATGGGAAAAAAGATACTATTATTCCTTGGCAAGCAAGTGAGAGTTTGTTTTCATCGCTCCCGGGTTCGGAACTGACTATTTTCGAAGATGCAGGTCATGCGGTGTGGGAACAAGATGGAAACGTTGTAACAAAGCGCATCAGGGAGTTTCTTTGTGAGTAGGATCTGTATAGAGGAGAGGATGTTTACTCGGGGAGCTTCGAATTACCAGGAGGAAGCACGGGTGCAGCGTGAAGTTGCCAATGAATTGTATATTCAGATTTCTCAGGGCAGGGTGCCACACAGAATTCTTGAGCTTGGTTGTGGGTGTGGTTTTCTTACCGAACATCTTTTTCATAAATATCCAGAAGCAACGATTGATGCGTATGATATCTCCTCTTCGATGTTGGAGATGGGAAAGAACGGTATTTCACACAATGGACGTATCTCTTGGTATAAAGCGGATTTGAGAGAGTGTCTTTTTTTTAATGAGTATGACCTTGTCACGAGCAGTTCTTCGCTGCATTGGATTCACTCCCTTCCGGATCTATTTTCTCGAATTCATAGCGCCTTATCGAAAGAAGGTGAGTTTCTCTTTTCAGTGATGCTTGAAGGAACCTTAGGAGAGCTACAGGAGGTGAGAAAACGAGTCGCCCCAGAAAATTCCCCTCGTGGCACACTTCCTTCAGCAGATTTAATCAACCATACGCTAGAAGATGCTAATTTTGAGCTGCTCTCTTTTCAAAAATGTTCTTATGAAGAGTGTTATTCTAGTGCTCGAGCGTTTCTTAATCACATTCATACTATCGGTGTAACAGGAGGAGCGAATTTACGTGGAAAAAAACCTCTCTCTCGTCAAGAGATAGAAAACCTTCTTGTGACGTATCAAGAGAGTTATCAACGTCATGGGAATCAGGTGTATGCCACCTATGAGGTTGGCTATTTTAGAGCACAGAGAGGAAGATGAGAATTCATGCGCTGACTCATGTCCCCTATGAAGGGCTTTCAAACGTTAGGACCTGGGCAGATGAACGAAAGTGTGAGGTCACCACTTCTCATCTCTGGGAAGGAGGCAGGTTTCCTTCGCATGAGGAGTATGACTTTTTAGTCGTTATGGGTGGACCGATGGGAAGCTATGATGAGGATCGATTCTCATGGCTCGCTTCTGAGAAGCGTTTTATCGGCGAAGCAATTAAGGCAAACAGATCTGTTCTTGGGATTTGTCTTGGCTCTCAACTTCTTGCCGAGGTTCTTGGGGGAAGAGTGTTTCCCCATCGGGAGCAAGAGATCGGCTGGTATCCGGTATCTTTAACGGAGGCTGGCACAAAGAGTCCGCTCTTTAAAGGGATTGAAAAAGAGTTTTTTGCACTTCACTGGCATGGAGACACCTTTGAGCTTTCGCCGCGGTGTGTGCATTTAGCAGAGAGTGAGTGTTGTGCGCAGCAAGCGTTTTCTTATGGGAGTCGGGTGCTTGGGTTGCAATTTCATCTTGAGCTCTCTCTAGAAGATGCAGAGAAGTTAGCGGCAGCGGATGCACTTGAGCTGAAGCGGGGAAGGTGTATTCAGAGTTTCGAAGCTATCGCTTCTGAAAGAGAGAGGTTTTATCAAGCACAGCGTTTGTTATTTACCGTGCTTGATAACCTCGTTGGATATTAGCAGAATTATTCTTCAATCTTATTGAGTAATGCTTTTGCGAGGGATTGAGAATCTACATGATACGATCCCTCTTCAATCTGCTCTTTAATCCGTAAAGTCTTTCGAACCTGCTCAGCAAGCCATTGTAATTTAATCATCGTTGCGCTTCGTGGTCGTTTTGACCTCTCACGCTGAGTCTCTGTTCGCTCTGTTTCTGTGTTAACAGTTGCAAGCAATTTTGCAGCACATTCATCAATCATAAACTCCTCCTTATCTCCATCAACTTAACCGCCCAACCTGTGTTCAAAATTGAGCATATTCTCTGTTCTTAATAGTTCATAACGGCTAGTTTCCGGAAAAACTTAAGAATTTTTTAAAAAAAGTTGCACATTTTCGAACAATCTGAAATTCCCTTGAAAATCCAAATACTTAAGTTAACCCGCATATTCTCAAGGATTGCTATAAAACGAGTTTAAGACCGGCCCTCTTTTATGTGATTACGGTAAGGATTCTGAAAGAAAGGAATTGATATAACCACAGAGTCACAGAGAAGAATAATAGAAGAATAATAAATGAAGATTAATAAACCCCCTTTCTCTGTGACTCTGCGCCTCTGTGGTTAATTAACTGTGGTTAATTAAAAATCCGGTTGCAAGTCTCTATTCCCCTAGAAATTACCCACTCCTTTTAGCAAGATCGGAACTCTTAACTGCACGAAGGGAATGAAGCGCGATCTGGTTTTTAAGTTCTGTAAATAACGAATCAGCAAAGATTCGATTTGCAGCGGCGTTTGGATGATTATCTGTTTTATAAATTATATATTCCGGGAGAACTTTTTCAGGAAACCCTACGGTGCCATCGATAAAGTCAAACCCGTAACGAAGAGCGGCGCTCCGGACCATATCGAAATCAGTGCTTGCTGCTTTGTTGTCAATATAAGCAATGACTATGGGGATCTGGTGTGCTGCTGTCAACGCCGAGAGGTTACGAAAGTTCGTTTCTACATACTGAGGATCAGCGTTGTAGCCGGAATGGCGATCACGGAGCTTTTTATAAAAATACTTGTAGCCATCTCCGATAAGTTCAAAAGAGTAGAGATGGAAAATTCCATTTGCAGTAGGTTTTACTCGGTAGGGCTCTGTAAATGCCTTAAGGTTTGGTAACTTGCTGTCATTTGCTGCACAAAAGCCAATAAGAATTAGATCGGGTTGATACTCCAGCACCTTGTGCTGAACCATCGTAACGTATTGAATCAAACTATATCCCGCTACCCCAAAGTTGATAAATTCGTAATCTCTCTTTTCTCCGAGAGCGTTAAATCGCTCCTCTAATAACGTATGGTAGGCATCCTCGATCGCAATCCCTTCACCCATCGTAAAAGAATCGCCAAGAACAGCGATACGAAAAGTTCCTGCTGGCTTTACTTTTGAATAGTTTTTGTCACGGAGCCCTTCTGGATTTGTCCTAAAAGGTTTAAGTTTATAAGTGGTATTAATATTGGGACGAAGTTCCCAGAGAATATCTTGAAACGCTGAGGGTTGAAGAAGGCCAGACACCCCAATATGTCGAACGCTTTTTATTTGCGAGTATGACCAGGCATCGTCCCCAAAGATATGCCAGCGAATGATGACCTCGCTAAAGAACAAGCAAACGATCAATGTGCCGGTTAATAGGGCTAACGAGCCAAATTCAAACTGATTTAAAAGACGTTTCATTTACCTCTCCTAACGCGCTCATTAGATAGCACAGGAGTATCGTATGAAGAAAAGCACTAACAGACCAACTCTAGGTATTTGTTAATAATTTATCTATTCACTGCTTTTGGAAATTTTTTCGTACTTTACAAAAACCCCGATTCAATATAGGAAATATGATAGGGTTAGCGAATCATAAAAAGTTTATCCGTTCCGCAAAATAGAGGAGTGCTATGGAGAAAATTTCTTCGAAACGAACAGGTGTAGGTTCTTTTGGATCGTTTCTGATCTGTTTATATTTTTTCATCTTTGCAAGTCCTTTGGCATTTGCTGGCATTGCGGTGCTTCAGGCTCCAGCACCAGAACCAGACGCTATTGGAAAATCACGATATATCTCCTTTGTTCCAAGAAACGCAGGAGAGGTTACCGCTATTCGAGTGGAGTTAACCTCATTGAATCATCCCAATCCACCTGCCACGGGTGGCATTTCTCAGGACTTTAGTGCCTTTGAGGGTGAAGTGCGTTGGGTTGGACCAGTGACTGAGTACGTTGATTCAGCGCTTTATGGTACCACCTATCGAGCGGCGAGGTTACAGTGCACCCCATACTATACTGATTGGTCAGGAGTAGGGGTGATTCATGTATACGGCACGGAGATCGTGCCTGATTCAGTGTATCAAGTGCAGGCTATCTTTCCTGATTGTAGTATCGACGAGGAGGCATGTTATTCTCAACCGCTTCAAGTTGTAACCGGACGGTGGGGAGATCTTGTACCTCCTTATTCTACCCCAGGCGGCACTGTTCAGCCTGACTTTAGTGATATCGCGGCGATGGTTAATAAATTTAAAAATTCCCCAGATCAGGTTTCAAAACCGATTGCGCAGTTAGCGGGATACCCGAATTCTGTTGATCCACTGCATCCGATAGATTTCACAGAGATCTCGCTCACGGTGGATGCTTTTCGAGGAAGACCTTATCTGTATCCAGGACCCGAGGCCTGCCCACCAGCAAAGGCGGTCTCTACACGACCAACGATCAGCTCTGCTATAGAGTAAAAATAAAATTCTTTTGCACTCCTTCGGTTTGAAATAATAACAGTACCATTTCAAACCGAAGGGAAGAGGACGGTGCCTGTTCCCTTGCGGTAGCGGTTCCAGCGCGGCGATTGCCTCAAGCGCTAATACGTCAGCGGACGTTGTTTCTTGGTTTGTGTTTCCGGACACAGGGGGCACGGCGAACTGAGCAGCTGTAGCAACTCTTCGATGTACTTGCCATAATGGGCAAGGACAACTAGCTGTATATATTCTTGCACAGCGGGGGTAAATGAAGCACCCACCTTGAGAAGCAGATCTGCCGTTTCCTCGTCGGCTCCCAACGTTTGCCAGATGTCTTGCCAAGAAGCATTTTCGGGAAGCTCGAGACTAGTGATTAGCTCGAGCCGACCGTGCTCCAAAAGAAACTCATCGATCTCCTCCAATGTGGTTTCCGGAGAGAACCCCAGAGCGCATCCTAGTGAGACGCGCATCACCTCATCAGCGCGCAATTTCAGCTCATCGAGGGTCATTGCGCTTTGAACCCACATCAGCTGGAAGGCGTCAGGGATACACATCGGAGGCATGGTATTCCAGTGGCGTTCAAAATCTTCTTTCAGCATTCTTAATAGCCGTGCTTCAGAGTTTCTTAGTTCTAAAAGCTGTGGCTCTGCGTCGATTGACTGCAGGCACGCGGCGTAGAGAGTTGAAAGATCGATCTGGAATACGACGTCAGGTTCGTGCTGATCAGCGTCCGCATTAGCGAAAACTGATTCAAGTTGCTCCCCCCGACCCAGTCCGGAAAACCGCAAATCCTCAATGTCGACGAATTGACTCATCGTCTGTGAGGATTTTTTCGAAGTCCAGTAGAGGACCCCTATTCCAACGACCAAAAGAGCCGATAGTATTGTGAAAGTCCTAATTTTCATGAGAGACACTCCTTCGTTTCAAAAGTTACAGTTCCGTTGTTCCTCCAAAGACCGCCTCTAAGGAAGCGCCTCACAGGTGGTCTTTGGGGTTAACGAATAAGTGGACCCAGAAAATAAAGAAGTGCAGATAACCTTTGCACCATCCTATCCCTTCTGGATGAGCCTCTAAAAGCAGGCTCTTACGGAAGGGTAGGGAAATTACTACCCACACAAAATATTAAGAGAACAGAATATCGGTGATATTATGCTAAAAACAGTGATGCAAGACGCAAATAATATTCTTTTTTTCGTTTATAATTGAGTTGGAGATAAATCATCGAAACCCCACTGAGTGCCCGAGAAGGGAAATGC
>CAZDIO010000123.1:0-6456 GCA_964505555.1 uncultured Bdellovibrionales bacterium | reverse complement strand
CTCAAACCCTCATGTATGATATGAGGTTGCTTCGCTTCGCCCGGCGGCCGGGCCTTCCGGCTCGCAACGACAGGGAGGATAGAGATTAAAAACGGACCCCTTCATGCTTTAAGAGATGCTGCTTTTTTGATACTCCGCCACTGAAGTTTCCAATTCGACCGTCACTGGTAATAACCCGATGGCATGGGACAACAAGACAGAGTGGGTTTATTCTGCAGGCATTACCCACGGCGCGTGATGCCCGTGGTGAGCCAACCTTTTTTCCAAGGTCGCGATAACTAATGGTTTTTCCCGTGGTTACTTTTCTCATCGCTTGCCACACCTTTTTTTGAAACGGAGTGCCGCCCAGAGAGATCGGGATTCTTGATAATGCTTTCGTATCTCCTTGAAAGTAATGTTGGAGCTCTTTTTTTGCTTTGTTAAGAATCACACCTTCTTTTTTGCCTATCTTTTTTGAACTCCCAGCTCTTCCTTTTGTATTAAAGGAGAGCTCGGTTAATCCTTCTTCATTCGCGGTGAGATGAAGAGTTCCGATCGGAGAGGAGATTTTTGTATATGCCATTTTGGTTTTCTCCTATGAGTATTTCGCAAATGCTAATTTTACTATTCGCTCTTGTTCCATTGCATGTGCTTTTCCTGAGCCCGTTGCAGGGCTTGCACTCTCTGTGCGCTTGACCGTTGAGAGTTTACGATTTCCAGCTAATTCCATCAAACGTGGTCGGATATAATTGAGTGCGCCCATGTTGGACGGCTCTTCTTGCACCCAAACCATCTGGGTGGCTTGCGGATAGAATGTAAGCGCTTGTGATAACTCGGGCTCCGGAAACGGATAGAGTTGCTCAATACGAATGATCGCCGTTGTTTCATCTTTTCGTGCAAGTTGTTCAGAAAAAAGCTCATGGGCAATTTTCCCACTACAGAGGAGAAGTCTTGTTGCCTCCGGTTTGTCTTCAGCATGTAAAACAGGATGAAACATTCCACCGGTAAACTCTTCAAGGGGAGAGGATGCAGAGGGTGCTCGAAGCAGGCTTTTTGGAGTAAATACAATAAGTGGTTTTCTCCACTTACGAAGCACCTGTCTCCTCAGGAGATGGAAATACTGAGACGCCGTGGAGGGATAACACACTTGGATGTTATCTTCGCCAGCAAGCTGCAAAAAGCGCTCAATTCTTGCACTTGAATGCTCCGGTCCTCGTCCTTCATAGCCGTGAGGAAGAAGAAGCACGAGTCCAGAAAGAAGTCCCCATTTGTCTTCTGCAGCAGCAATGAACTGATCGATAATAACCTGAGCTCCGTTTACAAAATCCCCAAATTGCGCCTCCCAACAAACAAGCGCCTCGGGAAAGTCACGACTAAATCCATATTCAAATCCAACAGCAGCGGCCTCAGACAACATCGAATCATAAATTTGAAACCACCCTTGCTTGGGGTGGAGATTTGTAAGAGGGAGATATTCTGAAGCGTTTTTTGAATCAATGAGTGCGGCATGACGATGGCTAAAAGTTCCCCGTCTTGTATCTTGACCCGTCATCCGTACCGGATGGCCATCCCATAAGAGACTGCCAACAGAGAGCGCTTCCGCCATTCCCCAATCTATTGGCTTACTCCCTTTCGCCATCTCCAGGCGTTGTTCGTAGACTTTTTTTACTTTTGGGTGTACCGAAAAATTACTCGGAAAGGTGTTTAACCGCTCAGCGATCTCTAAGAGGCGCTCCGCAGGTACTGCCGTTTCTACTTCCTCTACCTCGGTGTGAAATCCACCATGATAAGGTTTCCAATAATCAGGGAAAGTTGCAAACACCGGTTGTTCGGTCATCGTCCGACCTCTCTCCCGTTCAACATTTAAATATTCTGTTGTCTCCTCTTCGATTTTTTTAATTTCATCTTCTTTAATGCCGATGCGCTCTCCATATAATCGGTAGAGTGGGGGAACCTTTGCAATTTTACTATAGAGTACCGGTTGGGTGATGCTTGGGTCATCTCCTTCGTTGTGACCATGTCGTCTAAAGCCTACGAGATCAATTACTGCATCAGCTTGAAATGCTGCTCGGTAGTCAATCGCCATTTTTCCTACGCGCCACACACTTTCAGGCTCCTCACCGTTGACATGAAAGATCGGCACCGAAAGACGTTTTGCAACGTCGGTTGAGTATCGTGAGGATTGAAAGGCCGAGGGATTTTCAGTAAATCCGATTAAATTATTCACAATAATGTGGATAGTTCCACCAATTGAGAACCCATTGAGAGCTGAGAAGTTAAGGGTCTCTGCAGTAATTCCTTGACCAGCAAACGCCGCATCACCATGGAGAAGGATCGCCAACACTTTTCCATATCCTTCGTCGTTGATTCGAGTTTGCTTTGCACGCACCCGACCGAGGATTACCGGATCAATCGCTTCGAGGTGACTGGGGTTTGATGAGAGATGGATTTTTAAAGAATTGCCTGCTGGGGTTTGGTATAAGCCAGTTGCGCCCTTGTGATATTTTACATCGCCACTTCCAAGAGCGCTTTTTGGATCAACATCTTCAAAGCAAGCAATAATATTTGCAGTGGGGGTTCCTACAATATACGTCATTACCGCTAAACGAGCACGATGGCTCATTCCAATAATCACCGTTTCAAAACCGAGCGTTCCGGCTTGCTGAAGAATAGAATCAAGAAGCGGGATGAGAGATGCGGATCCTTCTGAAGAGAATCGAGTTACCCCCACATAGCGGCTGTGGAGAAATCGTTCAAAAACTTCACACTGTAAAAGACGTTTGAAAAGAAACTGCTGATTGACCGACTCAGGGCTTGACTCCATACGCTCCTGAATCCAGAGGCACCGCTCTGGGGAGAGCATGTGCATAAATTCAACCCCAATTGGTCCGCAGTATAGTGCGCGCCACTTTGCAGCCTCAGCTCCACTCATCTTATCAAGTTCAGGATATGCAAACGGATCGAGTCGACCAAAGGAGTCAAGCTTTGCCTGAAGGTAGCCCCAGCGACGAAAAACCGTTGCTATTTGTTCCTTGTCCATTATCGAGCCGTTTAGTATGTTAACACTATCCTGCAGTGAATCATATTTAAGAAGGGTATGAAGTGCATATCGAGCGCTAAACTCAGCACTTTTTATAAGTAAACCAAACTTATTTTGCAAATGAAGCTTTTCATTTTCACCGGTAGGAATTCTAAAAACTATGAAGAATGAGAAAAAGATAGCTATTTTTGATGTAGAAACCACCGGAATGAATCCGGAACGGGATCAGATTATTGAATTAAGCATTCAGCACGGTTTAGAAAGAGAGTCTTCTAGTAAAACATGGCGAATCAAGCCAGACACTCCAATTACCGCAGGTGCACAGGCTATTCATGGGATCTCTATGGAAGACCTCCTTTCTGCCCCCCGCTTTCCTGACGTTGGTGATGAAATAGGGGAGATGCTTGGAAGCTGCGAGGTATTAATTGGGTACAATATAGAATTTGATCTGAAACTTCTCCAAGCCGAGTTACGGAGAGCAAAAAAACCGGAACTTAATTTCTCTTCTAAGTTGATAGTCGATCCCCTTCAGCTTTGGAGGCGCTTTGAACCCCGTAACCTCAGCGCAGCATTTCGGAGATTTGCTGGCGAGGAGTTACAAAATGCACACTCCTCTCGTGAAGATGTAATGGCAACAGGTCTTGTCCTTTCTGGGATGTTTAAACAGTTTCAACTCCAAGAGAAGGAGTGGGAGGAGATCGCCGAGATCTGCGATCCGGTAAAAAAAACCTGGATAGGCCCCAGTCACCACGTGCAGTGGCGGGCAAATGTCCCGGTAATCGCATTTGGAAAACATACAGGAAAACCGATCAGTGTTTTAGCAAGTGAAGATGGGGGAAGTTATTTAAAGTGGATTCTTGGTAAGGATTTTCCAGAGCACGTGAAGTCGATAGCAAAGCAGGCGCTACAATCAAGTGGTGACGATCTTTGCAAGTGGATCGGAGAAGTGTTTGTAGAAAAAAACTGTCCCTCGTAGCTATCCTGTGCAGACTACCTATCGAAACCTTACCGCCCATACGCTAGTCTTACTGATTTTTCTAAGTTGTTTTTATCTTCTTCCTCTTGGAAGAGCTCCATTTTCTTCTCAAGGCGAAGCGCGAGAAGCGCTGGTAGTAAAAAATATGCTGGAGCAGAATAACTATATTCTGCCATTAAGAAACGGCGTGGAGATCCCCTCAAAACCTCCCTTCTTTCATTGGCTCTCTGCTGTAAGTGTTACACTTCTTAGAGATCTTAATGAGTTTAGCGTGCGACTCCCCGCGGCCGTAGCATCAATAGTGATACTTCTTACGCTCTTTGTTTTTTTTACGATTCTTTCTACACCGAAACAGGGATGGTTTAGTGTGCTCCTCCTTGCTACGACCAGTGAGTGGGCGCGAACCTCAAGCCTCTCTCGTGTAGATATGGTATTTACCCTGTTTCTTGTGGGAACGTTTGTTGTGTTTTTTCTTGCCCTGGAAGAGCATCGAGAAGGGAGATCTATTCCCAAGAAGGCGATCTTATTTCTTGTGGCGCTCTTTGTTGGTGCCACTCTCTCAAAAGGTCCGACTGGGATCATTATCCCCCTTGTCATTAGTGGTTCTTATACTTTGTGGCTTCGTTTCAAAGGGGTATTGAAGGAGATTCCCTGGTCGTTGTTTATTTTTCCTGCGATCTTTTCTTGTCTGCTCTCTGCAAGCTGGTATTACGCTGCGTATCTTCAAGGAGGAAAGGAATTCTTGGAGGTGCAGCTTGTCAAAGAAAATGCTGCGCGAGCATTAGGGATGAAGGGATATGAAATTGGCCATGAGAAACCATGGTACTACAGCGTTATATACCTAATCATTAGTTTTCTCCCGTGGAGTTTACTTCTCCCCATTCTTTTGCCAAACCTTTGGCAAAAAAGAAAAGAGCTCTTCTCAGAAACGTTAGTGCTGTATTGTTTTTATTGGATCGGGTTTTTCTTTCTCATCGTGACGTTTGCTTCTAGTAAGCGAGGAGTTTATTATCTCCCGGCCTTTCCCGCACTTGCTTTTATTTTTATACGATCGACAACAATAGAATCCAAGCGGACAGTAGAATATAAATTTGTTTCAGCAATCCTTTTTACTCTTGGAACGGTGCTTCTCTCCTTAGGATGTTTCAAGGCGGGATATATTTTTTGGGGAGAAGAGATGCTTCATACAATGTTTGTTAAACCAAGTACATTTTTTCAGGTCAAAACAATTCTCGATGGAGGAATGTTTGGGTATCTTTTCCCAATAACAGGTGGAGTTCTCCTTCTTAGTTCGGGAGTTTGGTGTTTACGAAGAGATATCGAGAAAGTGTTACAAACGATCCTCGCTGCGTCTTTTGTCGTGTTTTTCTCTATTAATCAGTATTTCTTTCCTCTCCTTGCGGCTGCAAATTCGCCAAAGATATTCATGGAAAAGGTCTCTGAGCTCGTACCTGAAGAGGCACCACTTTACCTCTATGGCGAGACTAATTATCCAGCGATGTTTTATGCTAAAAAGAACCTTCTTTTTAGCTCTCGCCCCGAAGAGCTTATGAATATCGAGTGTTTCGTTATCGCTCAAAAAAAGGATGTAGAGAATCTCACAACCGTTGCCGCAGCGGTCTATGAGAGTAACTCCTACGCGCATTATGGAAAGGATAAACTGGTTCTTTTAAAGTGTCACTGAAGCGTTCCCAAGAACGGGTGCTCTCCTCTTCTCTCTTTTCTTTCTGTCTTCTTCTCGTCTCCTCTCTGTCGTTCTTCCTTGCGGATTTTTCCTATCGCCATCACGCCCTCTCAGATGTCTTTGGAGAAGTAACTAAGAGAACTTCTTACTTCGGGAAGCAATTTTCCTTTGTAGCATTCTTTTAAGTTCGGATCTGTATCGGTTAGATTTGGTTCCCACGTATCAAAGAGCGGATTGTTCACTTTGGTACATTCTGTGCAAGGAAGATTCATAGGTAATGATGATGCGCAGGTGGCATCGAGGAAAGAGGGAAGATGTATAGCACAGCAGTGATGGTAAATGAGGGATTTGGACGAAAGAGCTTGTCATCTCTTCGGACAATTCGAAAGAATGTAGCTTCAAAAGAGATTCTTCTCTTAGGAGCGTTTTTAATCATTCTGCAAATTGCTGACGGGATTCTTACGATGAAGGGTGTCCAAGCATTTGGAACTTCGATGGAAGGAAACCTTATTCTTCGTGCGTTGATGAATAAAATCGGTCACATCGAAGCATTAGCGTTTTCAAAGCTTGTTTGTATTGCAGTAATTGTTCGTTTGACCTTAATTGCAAAACAGTATGCTTGGGTAAAGCAAGCAATGGGCGCAGTTTGCTGCTTCTACTTATTTGCAGCAGTATTCCCCTGGACCTACATCCTTTCTGCTTCGAATTAAGAAGAAATTAAAAGCATAGATATTTGGGGCAAAGCATGGGAGTTGACTTCCCCTGTCGTTGCGAGCG
>CAZDIO010000122.1:0-6466 GCA_964505555.1 uncultured Bdellovibrionales bacterium | reverse complement strand
TGGCGCGCAACCCCAAGAAATATCTCACTCTGTTTTTGGTTCTTTTTTCCTGCGCTCCCCCCCCCACGACAGCTACAAGAGCTTATATTTTGATAGACGTTCTAGCACAATCTACCTTATTGCTCATAAATCACTATGACGCAATGATCTTCTGTGAGATCTTATATAATTTCATGTAAGTTTTAAGAGAAATATCTTCTGGCTCAAATAGAGTGCTCATTTTATAGAACGAAGGTTAATTTCGTCCAAGTAGGACTTTACAGTTAATCGATAAAGAACAAGAGCGATATCCTGATTATGTTTAAAACTTTATTTTTTATCCTCTCCCTCTTCTTCCTTTCGAAGACTTTTGCACAGGCAGAAGTTGGCCAAGAGGCGCTGGAGAACATTCGAAACGGTGTTGTAAAGATTGAGCTCAATAACGGCCTCCGCATACTCATTCATCGGAGAACAGAGAGTCCAATTTTTACCGGATATATTTGGGTAAAAGTTGGTGGCGTTAATGAAGTAACTGGTTTGACAGGGGTGTCTCATTTTCTTGAACACATGGCCTTTAAAGGCACAACAACTATCGGAACAAAGGATTTTGAAAAGGAGAAGGTGCTCCTTTCTGAGCTAGAGAAATTTGTCTCAAAGACAAGCGATCAGGAGCAATTATTAAAGAGCACAGAGTATCAGCGCATAGAAGGGGAGCTTGAGAAGCTTTGGGTTGATGAAGAATTTTCAACAATCTACTCAAGGCGAGGACAGTCTGGACTTAATGCCATGACGAGTAATGATTTCACAGCGTATTTAGTAAGTCTTCCAAAAACAGCGTTTGAGCTTTGGTGTTGGCTTGAGTCTGATCGCCTTATCAATCCTGTCTTTCGGCAGTTCTATAAGGAGAGAGAGGTTGTCCAAGAGGAGCGACGGATGCGTACCGATGATGATCCTGATGGAAAAGCATATGAGGCACTTCTTGCCAGTGCTTTTTGGAGTCACCCAAACAGGCTTCCTGATATCGGTTGGCCCTCTGATGTAAAGAATCTCACAGCGACGAAGATGAAAAAGCATTGGGATACGTACTATCGACCGGATAATATTGTAATTACACTTGTTGGCGATATTGATCCGCTCCAGGCAAAACCTCTTCTTGAACGGTATTTTTCGAGGTGGAAAAACCCCGAACTCCCTTTACCGAAGGTGATTACTGAAGAAGTTCCGCAGCAAGGAGAACGTGATATTACGGTAGAATTTGATGCTGAGCCGAGATTGCTTCTTGCGTATCATGCTCCGATATACCCCGATCCGGATGATTCCCGGATGGAACTTCTTCATGAAGTGCTTTCAGGTTCGCGCTCTTCAATTCTCTATCGTGAACTGGTGCTGAAGAAACGGATCGCCGCCGATGTGGGTACTACCGATGAGCCATCACTTGCGTATCCTACTCTTTTTGTTGTGTATGCAAATCCTGTTAAAGGTGTAAGCACACAAACGCTTCGCGATGAGATTCAATCAATTTTTGATCGTATAAAAAAAGAAGGTATTTCTCAGCAAGATCTTGAAGGAGCTAAGATGCGAATCAAGGTAAATTATCTAAAGAGGATGGGGACAAACTCAGGTTTTGGGTATCTCCTTGGCTTATCTGAGCTTCTGTGGGGGGACTATCAGATCTTGTTTACGCGGTATCAAAATGTGCTTGCAGCGACGAGCGAAGATTTGAAAGCATTTTCAAAGAGATATCTGATCAAGAGCCATCGCACTTTTGTGCACGTAGAGAAATCAAAAGGTGAAGAGGAGTCAGGAATATGAAAAGGTTCTTCTTATTTTTATTGCTAACCATTGAGCTGTTCTGTGTTTGTGGAACGAGCGTTTATGGAGAGACAAATATTCCTAAAAATCCAAACAATTTAGGAACTGAAACGCTTAAAGTTGTGATTCCTCAACCAGAGATCTGGACGTTAGAGAATGGGCTTACCGTTTATTATCTGCGTGATAGTTTGCTTCCGCTCGTGAGAGGAAAACTCTATGTCCGGGGGGGCGCCTACTTTGAGCCGGAAGATCTTGTTGGTCTTGCAGCAGCGACAGGAACACTTCTTCGTGAAGGAAGCATTGAAGGTGTTTCACCAGATGATTTTGACTTTCTCTTAGATGGGCTTGGAGCTTCAATAGAATCACGTTTTGGAAATGAATTAGGAAGCGTTGATTTCACTTCAGTGGAAGAGGATTTTGAGCATGTGTTTGAGCTCTTTAGTAAGGTAGTTCAAACTCCTGCATTTAACAAAGAAAGACTTGAGGTATGGAGAAAGCTTGCGCTTGACGGTGTTTTGAAACGAAGAGACGATCCTGATCTGATGGCGGAGATGACCTTTGTTGAAGTAGTGTTTGGAAAGGGAAGTCCCTATAGCCGAGCGACGACAGCTCAATCTTTAAAAAAGATTACTGCAGAAAGCATGAGATCTTTTTATAAACGATTCTTTCAACCCAAAGGTGCCTATCTGGTAGTTACTGGGGATATTTCACGAGAGAAAGTGGAGGCAGTTGTTTCTAAATATTTCTCTTCTTGGAAAGGAAATGATTCCGAGATGCCACCATTTCCGCAAGTAACTCACCAGGTCGTGCCTGGGATCTATGTATTGGAACGAGATTTCGATCAGGCACGAATCATTATTGGTCATCAAGGACCTCCACGATTTCCAGAAGATTTGTATGCAATCTTTATTTATAACCGAACATATCTAAACGGGAGTTATGGAAGTGTTATTTTTTCTGAGATTCGCAGTAAGAAAGGGTTAGCGTATTTTGCCGGAGGAGGGATCGATCCCGGTAGAGAGCGAGGTATCTTTCAAATTGATATCGGAACAAGAAATGAAGAGACACTCAATGCAGTAAGTGGGGTGCTTGAGATTCTAAAGAGAAGCCGTGAACAGCTCCCTCCAAAATCGTATTTTGAAGATGCAAAGCTTGCAACGAGAAATAGTTATGTTTTTAAATTTTCTTCGCCGCATGCCGTTACGTGCCGAGCTGCTGAATTAGATATCTTAGGGTATCCAAAAGATTATGATCAGCAATATTTGAACGTTCTTCCAACGATATCGAGCGAAGGAGTTAAAGGAGTCGCAAGGCATTGGATTCAGCCGGAAAGTGTGGCGATCGTTGTGGTGGGAGATGTAAAAGCTGCAGATGTTAAAGCCTCTATAGGGGGGAGTGTGCCGGTTTTTAAAGTGGATTTTGATACAGAGCCAACAATTATAGGCCCGATTTTGTAAAAGCTTCTATGAAGTAAAATTGCAAGTTGTATACAAGACACTAATCTGCCATAATTGTTATAGATAAATAGGTTAAGGCGGTTTTGTCATGGATAGCTTAGAGTTTGATGAAATACGTCAAGTGTTGGTAGTGATCTTCTTTCTCCTTGTGGGATTTGCCATTTTTAATCATTCACTCCGAGCAGTTTCTAAGGAAACAGAATTTTTTTCAAGCGTAGATAATCTGCGCTTGTTAATAGGTTCGTATGTGTATCAGAGTGCTTCGATTTGTCCTGACGTAGTATCCTTGCCGTGTTATAAGGTCTCAGATGCATTTACAATACTTTTTGGGTTGCATCGGTAAGCAAGGATCGTGTCATTTCAACATGTATTTAAATTTTAAAAAGAGCATTCTTCTTCTGTGTCAACTGACTGCGGCACTATTTATTTCTTCCTGTACTCCAACCTCATCAGAACCAATTCCTGGACCAGACAAACAAGGAGGGGGGATGTTCTATGGAGCGGTTCTTGGTGCGGGTTCTGGGGCAGTTACCGGCGCGCAGCTTTCGGCTGGTGCAGGTCCTGGAGCGTGGGTAGGAGCTGGCTTTGGGGCTGTCTATGGAATGATTAGCGGAATCGGACAAGATCTCCTTGAAGAGGATGAGCTTCAACGAATGGAGGAGAGTGAGTACCTTCGTGGGGTTGCTTGGACTCAGGAAGTTTTGCAGGAACACTATGAGCGACGTCTTGAACTTCATCCAAACCGAGATATCTATCCAGCAGATTGGTTTTTCTCAGGTGATGAAACAAAATTAAGAAAGGAAGGTGTTCTTCTTGCAAGAGAGATTGGGACACTGACACGGCAGAGAATGCCCTGGTCAAGGATTGTCATCGCTTCGTATGTCACTGCCTCATCCTCGGACTCAGCATATGGAAAACACCTTGGGAAGCGTCGGGCAGAGAGTATCGCAACGGAATTTCTTAGGGCTGGAATTGAAGCAAGGAGGGTTCAAGTTCAAGGGGTTATTTTACCAGAACCTATTTTGATCGATCCAGACGACTCGCCTAGCCGATATCGACAAGCGATAGAGATTATTGCCCTCGACCGATAAAGATCTTATGGAGTAAAGGTAGGGAAGCTATTTCATGTAGATTTAGACAAATAGTTAAAAACTGGTCAACCAGATTGATGAATCAGATTGACGACTTCGTTAATCAATACTGTAAGGAGAAATATTTTGGCTGAAAAAAAAGAGAGAAAATCAGAGGTAAAAAAAGACGAGTCTTTAACTAAAGACAGCACCGCGAAGGATAAAGGAGCTGGTGCAGACGGCTTATATACCCGTGAAGATGTGAAACGATTTGTTTCAGATATTTCAAAGAGAATTCTTGAGTCAAATAGCGGTTATCTGCATTCCTTAATCACTCTTAACACGCTTCTTCGTTTACCAAACGCTGAAGATCTCTTGGATGTGGAGTTAAAAAACCAACTTCGAGATCTCTGGACGAAATTGAAATCCACGGGATTACAAATCACAGATCCTCCAATTCTTTTTGGTGTGCCAGAATTAAGCTTGGAAGAAAAAACCCTTCCAGAGCCAAACGAAGATAGCTATAACGCTGATGCTGTGCACATGACGAAAGCTTCCTGATAAAGTTTTATCCGTGAGAGTCTTTCCTCTGCGATCTCTAAGTCGCTAATCACTGCAACGCTTCTAATCAGGTTCTTATAAACTTCGTGTACATTATCTTTGGTGATCCCACCAATAGCAACAATCGGCAGAGAAGATAAGAGAGCAGCATTCTTTAAATTGTCGGTCCCTAATACAGAGGCATGTCCTGATTTTGTGGAAGAGGGAAACACAGGGCCAAATCCCAGATATTGTACCGGTTCATTTTGTGCGGACTCGAGCTCAGACAGCGTATGAGTGGAGATTCCAATAACGGCATCCTGACCAAGGATCTCTCTTGCAACGGTAGGAGAGATATCATTCTGACCTAAATGAACACCGGACGCTTTTGAAAGTTTGCAGATATCGATGCGGTCATTAACAATGATTTCAATTCGCCCAGCCGCATCATGAACAAGAGATCTTGTGAGTGCGAGAAAATCTCGATCAGGAATATTTTTCTTTCTCACTTGAACAAAACGAATCCCAGCTTGGATCAGTTGGTCAAGGTATAAGGTAGGCTCATCTACTAAATCTAAGTTGATGATCGGGTAGAGGTACTGGGGGGTAAAAACTCTCATTCGTCAGCCTATTGGAGAAAGAGATAAATTTTCTTTGCTGTGGACGATACAGATCTCACAACTAGAATAAGCATAAAATAAATCAACAAAGTTTTCTTTTTGATTTTCTTTTGTGTTTTTTAAAGTTTGGTATAAGCTCGTTAAAGTAAGTAGTGAAGATGTCTATCAGATTCTAGCATGGAGAAAGAACGTGTTAAAAGTAAAGCAAAAGCCTACGCAAACTACCGACACTTCTGAGTTGATCGATATCGCCAAAGAACACGTTCTTCAAGCAGCCGAGATTTTGCGCTCCCTTGGTCCGGAGAGGGAACGGATATCCTGGATACTTGAGGACGCCGTTGGTTACCTCTATGAGCCAGTAAACGAAGAGAGTAACTTTGATGGAACACAGCTACTTTCGCTTTTAGAGGAAACTACACGAAAAGAGGTAAACGGGAAGTAGCACCGAGAAGATCTATAAAATCTTTTTTTCTCTGTGTCTCTGCGCTATTATTACTCAAGTAAAGTTTATTCAAGTAAAGTTACGGGGGCTCCAGTAAACGCTGCTACCACCGGGACTGGACCTGGACCAAACGTGCGATCAATAAGGGCCGCCCAAGCCATAACGTGACCACCAAGCATCGTTGTCTTTGTGTGCGCCTCTAAACAAGAGCGTGCGGTAGTGATTACATCATTGACCATAATAATGTTTACACCTTGAACAGGACTCTTTTTACCATTTGATCTGCCAAGATCATCAAGAGAGAGGATTGGAAGCTCCTCATTGTGTCGACCCAGCTTGGTGCTTAATACCTCAGCGAGTTCTGTGTAGCTTCCAGGCAACTTAATAATGAGTTCTGGAAGTGTTGGTTGGCAGACATTAATTATTCGCTGCTCTAGGTAATCACCACACTCCTCCAGTTCTTCAAGAGTTAAATCCTGAACTCGATAAAAGGTATCAGCTTCGCACTTACTGCTCAGTCGAAGGGGGACATCGTGATGTTCTGTG
>CAZDIO010000121.1:0-13575 GCA_964505555.1 uncultured Bdellovibrionales bacterium | reverse complement strand
TCAGGGAGAGTAAGAAAGTTGTTTCTTTATTTTAAAATTAAGAAACAATTGATGCTGTAAATGGTGCTCGGAGGACGACCTGGTATTCTGCGCCGTCTTTTGTGAGCTTTGACTGGATGAGAGCAGCTTCTCTTACTTCTTGGAGGAGATGATTTGGGGGGATCTGAACTACCCGTTTGCGAAGAGCACTTTTGGGATTTTTGCTAGGGATTCTTCCTACGGTAATATGAGGCACAAACTCTCTTTCCTCTGCAACAAACCCCTTAGCAACAAACTCTGCTTCACACTCTCGTTGAAACCGACCGAGCATCTCACTGCGATCCTCTACCCCAACCCAGATCGTCCTTACCGGGTCGTTTTCTGGAAAGCATCCTGCATGAGAAAGTGTAAATGTAAACGGTGCAACATGAGAGGAGATCTCTCTGAGTAACTTTTTTGCCATTCCCAGATTGTGGTGAATGTTTCCTAAAAACTTCACGGTGAGATGAACCTGATCCGTAGCAACCCACTTCACCGCTGGAAACTCAGCACGAAGCTTCTCCTGAACGTTTGCAAGGTGCTCTTTCAGTGCGGGATCAAGCTCTAAGCCAATAAAATATCGCACAACAAAACCGCAAACTAACTATCGTGTTCTCAAGAAAAGCTTGCTTATGCAGCTTTCTTCTTTTTTCCAGCAGCAGGTTTTACGATCTTCTTTGCTTTCTTCTTCTTGCGGGTATTTCCAAAAGAATGGACAAAGCGCTTTCCTTTTGCTGTTTTTTTATCTCCACGTCCCATATCTTCTCCTTTATTTCTTCTTTCCTTTATTAACTCAGCGAACTCCCGCTGTTGGAACTACACTAAGAATAAAATCATTTATGGTATCATTTGCAGTTGCCGCAAAGAGCGTCACATCTCCAGGACCACAGTTTTGAACGTTTGGATTCCCTGTAGAGACGACCCCCGCGATTGCAAGACCTGAGGAACCCTGCTCCAAAAGTATCGGCCCACCAGAGTCCCCTTGGCAGGGATTTGATCCACTCCCATCAAACTCAAGAAAAACATGATTCTCACTTACTCCGCTCACAAATGCGTTTCCTGCCTGTATAAAACCAAAGTCATCATTTTCTGTTTCTCCAAAACCAGCAACAACCCCCTCTTCCCCAACAACTGCCTGCCTACTGGTAAGAATTGGAAATGTTGAAACGTTGAGTGCCTCTGCAGTAAAGACCACAGCAACATCATTAAAAAGGTCAACTCCGTTTGAAGAAAAATTGGGGTGGACCACAACGCTTGAAGCATCCACCGAGCCCAACACCGTATCCACTTGTATTGAGGAGACCCCATTTATAAAGCAATGCGCTGCGGTAAGGACGGCGGTACTTGAAATGGCCGTACCAGAGCAAAGGGAATTGTCCCCAAAACCATCCTCAATAGAGATACGCACAATCGGAGAGCCGTTTCCCGTTCCCCCTGGAGTGCAAGCATCACCATTAATAATTTTTAATCCAATAGAGCCGCAAGCATCCATCGTAAACGCTGCGTCGTCTTCCCCGGAGTCGTCCCCTCCCCCACTACATGAGGCTCCAAAACCCAAGATCAGTAAAAGCAGGACAGAAAGGCTTCGTTTCATAGGCACCCCCTTTTTCTATAACCCTGACTTATAAGAGAGTATGTTACGAACTGCAAATCCTTTCTCAATTATAACGATCTCTAGAAGTTCGATCTCTGACAATCAATATATAGAGCTGATAACGGGACTCATGAAATCTTATAAGACTTTATGTACCCTGTTACCCACTTGAAAAGCTAGAAAGCGACAGCAAAATCTGTCACTTTTCTGTTTTTAGGTGACAAATTTTCGCTTGGTTAAAAAATACTTTGAGCATCTTCAGGGAGATGCTGAGATTTAAGCAACCTTTTTTGGATCTGCGCCAAATTTTCGCCTCCTCTTGGCACACCAAATGCTATCTTCTTGGTTAGCAAACACGTTTACAATAAATAAAGTTGGGTAAAGCGTTTTTAAAGAGGTAAGCAATGCAGTCGACAAATTCAATAGTAAAATCGTTTCTCAAAGCCTGCTACGACCTTGGAAATACCCCGGTCTGGGATCCAGTGAAGAAAGCCTCTGGGAAGGTAAAATCTCAACGAGAGAAACCAAAGACAGAACCAACAGAAAAGACTACTCATTTTTCCCTCCGTGGAGAGATCCAACCAGGAAGAGCTACAAAGTACTCAATTAATGGACAGGATTTTGAAGTCCTGGGAAGTACCTGGGTGGTGGGAGTTATAGAATTTGGAGTTATCGCTAAGGTGAAAGGCAATATTAAGCCTGGCCTTGGAAAATGTGCCCGTGAAGTTGTCATCGAAGGGTAAGCAATTTTAGGACATAAGCGCAACCCCTCCCCCAGGGAGTCTGCTCTGCAGCAGCTCTCCGGGGGCTCTTTTTTAGCCGGGCAGCTTTTTTGCGCACTCTTCGTTGCAAAGCGATGGAAAAGTGCCTCGTTTACGAATAGTAAAGTCGGCACTTTTCCATCGCTTTGCGCCTCGATTGCACAAAAAATCTGCCCGGCTACTTCTGCTGTGCATTGTTTTCCAGAAAAACAGAAGGTTCTTACATATCTGTTCAGATCGTAGTTTACCTAAACAAATTCAGTTTTATCTTAAGCGATTGGTTTTGTTTGTTCTTTCGTGATTCATACAGATTCAGTGATTGCTGGCATGTATATTGAAAGGGATCTGTCTAGGGGTATAACTACGGGGAGAACACTTATGGTGCGCAAAAAGAGTGAAACGGGGTTTTCAATGATTGAGCTCTTGACGGCGATGGCGATTGTAAGTGTTCTTACAGCACTCGCTTTTCCGCGGTTTAGTGACTATAAGTATCGTGCCTTTAATGCACGATCTCTCTCTGACCTACGAGAGACAATCCGCGCACAGGAAACCCACTATACAGAAAGTGAACGATACGTATCCTGTCTTGATGCTGGTTGCTCTACCGTGCTTCCTGATTTTACGCTGAGTGATGGCACAAGAATTGAAGTGATCACCAGAGATGATGATCAGGAGTTTTCTGCCATTGTCTCAAACGGAAATGGCGATGAGACATATTCTTACGATAGCGCCACCGCGGTAACGACTACGCTCTAGTTTTACCCACGCGTTATCCTCACCTCTTATTTCATTCTCTCCAGAGAACTCTTTGTGATATGCTACCTTCTTTAAAAGGTAGCTCCGTTATGAAGAAAGCTCTGTTTGCATTTATTCTAATTGGTCTTATTGGATATCTTGTCATTCACAGCTCCAAAACCGCAAAGCACTCGATGACCGAGAACTTCTCCGTTCTTGATCGTCTCTAATAAGAGGAATATGGGGAAATTTCCAGTCAGCCAGGAAAAAGAGCTCTCACTCACCAAGCGCATGCACGCTCTTGGTATCGAAGAATCAGATCTTGTCGAGAAGTTTATTCGGGGGTCCGGTCCTGGGGGACAAAAAATTAACAAAACCTCCTCCTGTGTTTACCTCTTCCATCAAAAAAGTGGAGTTGATGTGAAATGCCAACTCACCCGTTCGCAATCTCTAAACCGTTTTCATGCT
Source organism: uncultured Bdellovibrionales bacterium (assembly GCA_964505555.1). Taxonomy (GTDB): domain Bacteria; phylum Bdellovibrionota_C; class UBA2361; order SZUA-149; family CAZDIO01; genus CAZDIO01. The sequence continues at coordinate 9,999 of CAZDIO010000121.1, read as the reverse complement.
CGTCGGGAGCTGTGTGAAAAAGTAGAGGAGATGCTTTTTAAACGCGAAAGCAAAAAGGTCCAAGAGCGAGAGAAGATCCGTAGACAAAAGCAAAGACGCACTCGGAAACAAAAGGCAAAGATGTTGCAAGAAAAGCGTCACCGTGGTGAGATAAAATCTGGGCGTGGCCAGATCCATCGAAGCGGTGAGGATTAAGTGTTTAGGTAAGGCGGAAAAAATGACAGAAAAACGAGTGTGGAAACAGTGTAACGTTTGTAAAAAGGGGATCGGTTACGGAGAATCCTATTACATGTGCTCGGTCAGCACCTGTCGAGGAAAACGAACCGGATATATTTTTTGCTCCGTATCGTGTTGGGATGGACACATCGCGCTTGCTCGACATAAGAGTTCCTACGCTGAGGAGATGACCGCACCTCGCGAATAGAAGAAGATGAGATACTCTCGAAGATTCTCTCTCTATTGGTATGCGACAAAGCTGTTGTATCTGGGGATCTTTTTTTCTTCTTGTATTCAAACCAAAGGCTATCTTGGTCCCGAACTTGAGAAGAGCAAGGTTTCTACCATTTATTTTTTTGGGGTGAGAGATATTACCCTCCATGCGCTTAAAGTAGATAACACCCAACAGGGCTTATTTGATACTGGAATTGATGTGCTTCCTGGAAAACACGATGCAGATGTAAATTTTGAAATTAAAGAGATAGAGTGCTCTCCATCGTTTCTCTCAACTGAGGAGTATTGTTACGAAAAGTTGTTTCGTGGCGGTTGCCGTGCCTCTTTTACCTCAGAAGCTGGCAAAACTTATGCGGTGGAGGTATCGGGAGTAGGACAGGAGGCTTTCATTTCAGTTCTTGAGAAGCATTCTCGTGATGTGGTTGGTGTTGGAGATTGTGAGATACGAAACGTGGCGTATGATTACTCGAATTAGCTTTGATCGCTACTGATTTCTCTACTCATTTCTTAAAGGTCAAACCACACAAAACACAGAGGTCGGAGTCGACGATTACAATTTAGAAGGGGGTTAGGGTTCTACTAATTGGTTCTCCATCAGCCCCGTGTCCTCCGTGTCTTCTGTGGTTCAGACACATAAACGTTTGCGCAAAGAGTTGGATTTGGTATAGCGATTTTCCCCCTTCTTTGCTTGCAGCAACTGAGCACTGCAACCTAACGATTCCCAACTAGAATATCATATTTTAGTGAGGTTTTTAAGGAACTTTTTAAGCTTTTTACTGAAAAGTTTTTGAAAACACCAGAAAACCCTTGAAGATACGATAAGAGAATCTCTGAATAAGAGATCGAACATTCTCCCATAATTGAATTTAGATTTTTGTCATGGTAAGTTTTTACTCTGAGGCTTACGCCTCGATCTTAATTCCCTCCAAATACGAGTAGTTGAATGTGCACCGTATCTATTGCAAACGGAATCTACTGAAAACGCAGCGAAGTGTTTGTGCTGGATGCGGGCGAACCTGAAGGTTACGTGATCGCGATCCATGTTTCACATAGTGGAGAAATTCAATGCTATCCATGATTCCCATTCTCTATTGTTTTATCGTCTACAACGCTGTCGGAGATACTACTGCTAACTTCCCGGTCAGTCCGGGATGGGAGTGGGCATCTTCGCCGATCAAAATCGACGCAGGATCAGGCGTAACAGTGGTGGTGCTAAAGGCCGTAAAGGCTCTCAGCAATACCTCCATCAAAACCACCAATGGCACACTCGTTGTGGAGTACACGCCTCTTCCGAACGAACAATACCGGATCGCTCCATTTAATGAGAAAAGAGAGAAGATCCCTACCACATCCTCCTTTGCTTTTGGTCCTGAAGAGCTCGGTTTCATCGTGCCAGATCGGATATTTTTTCTTGGCGTTGAGAAAATCACAAGCCAAGCTTTTCTAGATTTAACAAGAAAGGCTGCTGTGGAAGCTGCAAACGCTAAGTTGCAGGTGCTTTCTTATCCGATCCCTGGCGAGTTGTATCTTTTTGAAATTAAGGACCGTGAGGGAAAGGCGGTAAGCACAGAGAGTGGGCGAGGGAAAATCGTCATTATCGATGTCTGGACAACTTGGTGTCTTGGTTGCATGAAAAAGATGCCCGAACTTGTGGCGCTCTCGGAGAAACACAAAGACGATCTGGTGATTGTCAGCATCTGCCGAAACGAGCTAGAGATCCAAGACAAAGCATTAATGGCGATAGACTCCTTGCCAAAACACTGGCACTACCTCCTTATTCCAACAAATATCCAGGGAGGAAACTCTTGGTCAGTAGCGTTTGCGGGGGCAGAAAATGCAGTTTTCCCGCGGGTAGTCATTCTCAATCGAAAGGGGGTAGTTGATTCCGTCTTAAATGCAGAAGGTCTCTCCGGACTACACAATCGAGTTGAGGCACTTCTTAAAACGGAGTAGCCCGCTCCCTTTAACGCAGCATGCTGGTGACCAGACGCGTGGTGATGTAGTCCACGCGTCTGGTTGAGACAACGAATCGAAACATACTTTGCTAATTAAAAGGAATAAACATTAGGTACTGGTTTTGCCCGCATTCATTCATTGCTCGATTCTTTCAGACAAGCTCTCTCAGTTGTAGCAAAAGCTATTTACGGAAAGTTTTTACGAAAGAAACTGCTCATCACCTGATTCTTTTCAATCTTAACTCCTTGACTTCATAAGAGGTTTAGAGAGTCACCTAAGGAATGATTAAAAACGATTATCTTCAGCAGATATGATAGAATAATCAAATAATCGAGCGGGGTAGAAGTAAATTCCTTCGGTTGAGATCGCATTCTTGATTCGATTTTAACCGAAGGCTGAATGACTAAAGTAAAGGTTTTTAAAGAAAGGAGGTTTTTCTAACACCCTCATTGTACCTACGTACCTGTCTGTTTGAAGTTTACTGTCTACAAGGAGCCTGTAATGTTTCGAATGTTTGCATTCCTGTTGTTTGCCGCGACTGATGTTGCTGCTTCAATCCCAGACTATCCTTTGCTTATGCCAACAGATGTCGTGCAACGCGGCCGGTTCGGTGAATCGGTTGCTGCAAGCGGCAATACGGTAGTCGTAGGCGCGCCATGGGTTCCTGGAAACGGGCTACAAGCTGGCGCTGTCTACATATTTGCCATCCATCGAGGTGAAGAGAGCTTTCGACAGCAAGCAAAACTCACCGCAAATGATGGTAGTGCGGAAGCGCACTTTGGAAACTCCGTTGCAATCGCTGGAGATGTTCTTGTTGCTGGTGCCAGCAATGAGCGCTCTGGTGGTCCCTTTAGCGGAGCGGCCTATGTGTTTGAGCAAAGAGAGGGAGCCTGGCACCAGGTTTCAAAGCTTCTCGCCTCGGACCGAAGCGATCTTGATTTTTTTGGTGAGGATGTCGCTACGGACGGAAAAACCATCGTCGTTGGCGCACCTCATTCGGTTGCAAGTCCAGGCGCTGTGTACGTATACCAAAGGCAGGAAAACGGCTGGAACCAACGAGCAAAGCTCATTTCTCCATCTCCAGTATCTTCTGCCGATTGGTTCGGTCGTTCTGTTGCCGTGGAAAACGACGTGATCGTCGTGGGTGCTCCCTACGACAACGAGACGTCCGGTTATCGTTCTGGCGCTGCTTTTGTCTTTCGCAACACCAACGGGAAGTGGACTTTCGAAGGAAAACTTGCGCCACGTTTGCCAAACTCAGGCGATTTCTTTGGTGGAGCAGTCAGCCTCGCACAGGGGATGATCGTCGTTGGCGCTTATGCCGCTGATGGAGACCCCGGTGCTCCAGGTTCTGGCAGTGCTTATGTATTTAAGCAATTTTCTGGAGCGTGGACAGAGGTAGCCAAGCTGTCTCCACTTGATCCTTCTACACGTGGATTTGGAACGATCGTCGATACCGATGGTACTCGCATCTTGGTCGGGACGAATTGTCACAATGGCCAATCTGCTGCTGTTCGTTTTACCTGGCAAGAAGAAAGCTGGGCCGGTGAGCAGCTCGTTGCAGGAAGTGGAAGGTCTCGCTTCTGCGAAACCTCAGTTGCAATTGGAGGGGATTTTTACGCGATCGGAGCAAGTTGCGATGAGTCCATCGCTCCTGCCACCGGAACCGTGTTCGTTTATGCACGAGATCGGCACTAGGGTGCGTCGTTTAGCTGTGGGGTGCGCGATCGCTTAGCAGCGTAAGGCTAAGCGGTTGCACCCACAGTGAGCGATTCACATTACATGATCGTAAAGAGTTTTAAGAATGGTCATTTAGCCTCGGTTTACTCTTCAAAGATAGTTTTGCATAAAAGTTAAAATCCCAAGATCTTAATTAAGACAAAGTTGGGGTCGAACATTCCACCTTCTATCGAGAACCTCATTTTGGGAAGAGATAGGGGACCGGCGTACAGCTTGCCGGCCCCCCATAATTCTATCCGAATCTTCTCGCGAGACTACTGCGGAATGAAGTTCGGACAGTGCTCAACCACCGATGTGCAGGCGATAGCTGCGGCTTGATCGTCTTTGGAGTTGAGACAGATGTCAAGCAGTCTCTTGCACGCGAGCGTATGCGCGCTGTCAGCATTGACCGTGGCCACACCACCTTCGAAACCGTCAAGAGTGGTGATGAATCCGATCTCCGCAAGGCGCGCGTTGAAGATGCTGATGACAGGTTGCCCATCAGCCGAAAGCAAGATCGTAACGCCAGCTACCGTTCCGGAGATCGAGCCGGGCACCATTGCGTCGGATATATCCGTCTCGGCCACTTCACGTTCCGCTTGGTCGGATTGGCTCACCACTTCTCCAAGAAGCATGGCATGGGCTAGTCCGGCCTTCTTATAGACCGGAAAATTGCCGAGTCCGATCAGGACCGTTTCGTCGGATTGCGTGGGCGCCGTGATTTCTTCGCCGTTGTACATCATCGCACTGAAGGACCATGGCAGCTCGCCGGTCTCCCGTGTGAGAGTGAGTTCGGCAAAGTTGCCATCCTCGTCCGTCAGCTCGATGATCCAGGCGCGTGACTCGACGGTGTTCGTAATGGTGACCTCTCCGCCGCCGGCGGCTTCCTTCGCCAGGTAGCTGTCCTTGCCGTCCATCCGAACACCGCTTCGCACCAAGCTCACGAGCCGCTGCGATACAGCCTTCGACACTGAATCCTGGGATTGCGGTTGTGGCGACCGATTTTCGGCAAACGCCGTGGTTGCAAAAAATGCGATTGCGACCATAACTCCAAGGGTCTTGGTACTTTTGAAAATACGTTCCATTGTTGAAACTCCTCTAGCTTCCTTTGTGGGAAGCAGACATGAAATCAAAAAAAAACGTTATTTGGGATGTGAGTGAACGACTTGAACCACCTTAAGGTGGTGAACGAACATAAGCTTGCATCCGCGTCTCCTTTCTCGCGTAAATACTGAACCTTTTCTTATACTTCTTATTCGACCCCTCCTTTGAAAGAATGGCGAGAGGAAAAGACGCAACTCATCAAAAGGAGGGTTATCCCGAATACCCGGAGAAAGAGATACGAAAGAACCATACATCAGGAACGTTGAGCGATCCTTGAGTAACTCAGGTTCCTACTGAAAGTCTGCTTGGGACTAGTTTAATGGGCAGTGCAATATTCAAGGTATAAAGTGCATGCCTGGGCTGCCGCGAGGTCTGCTCCAGTGTCACAGACGTTGAATGCGATATTACACGCGCGCACCCAATTGATATAACTAAACGCGTAAGATTCGCTTGGCCCTGCTAAAATCCCAACTGTTAAGCAAATAACCATAACTAGCCCACGAAGTATAGGTGAAACACGTAGTTGTTTACTTTTACGTTTTGAAACCGTTTGATTCATATGCACTGCTCCTTATGTCAAATGGCCTAAGATAAAGGCTCGCTACTGATAGTAATAGAACTAAAAAGAACTACTGAGTTAATTAATCTGTAAAATACACCTGCCCTATCATTAATAACTAAAAAAATCAATAAAAGCAGGGGGAGTCACTTTATTTATTTAAGGTGAGGTTCTTCAAGCTCCTTCTTTTTGAAGAAATTTAGATATCAAGTGCTGTGGTGGAGCACCCTGTTAACTTGTAACCTGATCATGACCAACACCTTTACCGCAAGGCGTTCCACACTCTGGACAGCAGCCACTAGTGTTTCCTGTCAAATTATAGCCACATTTCGGTTTTGTGCAGCGCGGCATCTCATCGCTCTGTGTTCTTGAAAATGTACAACAAATCCAACCAACACAAGCAATTATTGACCATGTTTTCGCAACTTCCAACCGGACGCTGATAGCTGCGGCAGTACTAACTTCCCAAGCATAGTACAGCCAAAACCACTCCAACAGCGCGGCGATTGCGACAACAATAGTCAAGACACCACTAAACCTTATTTTGTATCTCTGCCACCATCCCATGACAACTCCTTTCCGGGACTTGGCCACCACAGCTATTTTATTCTACTCTATACAATTAAAATTCTCTAGGTGCCGTACTTTGAAAGCAAATTCGACTTCGCTCCAAACGAGAATTTTCGCCGAAGAGAAGCTGTTGAATTTTCCACTAATAGCAACTAGTTATCCCATGCTGATACGCAGTAGACTGGCCTGTTCCAACGTATGAATCCTCTGTTTCGGTCCGCTGACCTCCCATAGAGCAACTCCCCTCTCCCGCACCACGACGAGCTCCACGTTCATAGATAGAGAGCGATGCATCTCGATAATCTTTGGTAAGATGAAGATCGTATTGATTTCCCGCCCGGGTCTGAACCTCTCCCCGACAAGATCCATCTCGCACCTGACGATAGCAACGTTGTCTGACCTCTAAAAAATCAAAACAGTTGCAGTACTCATCTTTTTTTTTCTTGCACTTGTTGAAGTTATAGTAATCATATTTCGGATAAGCATAACAGTTATCGGGTGGCTCTTTGAGTGCGACATCGAGACTAAATCGATGTTCTCCTGGAAGGATACTTACTCCCGCAGCGCCAAAAGAGATCCCATTTACCTCAGCATCATCAACCGCCACCTCATCTGAGTCATACGATAAAAAAAGATAGGATACCTGATCGTCAGGAAGTTTTGGGCCACCGTAGCCTTGAACAGGAGCGCAGCTAGATAAAAATAGCAAAAGAACTGTAACAACAAGTGTTACAAAAAAAGAGCTCTGCCTACGGATCGTCTCCTCGTTCATAATAATATGAATACGGTATCAAATTTAAACTCTTCTTGTCTACGCTAGAAGTTATCTCCCATAAAACCAGCGTTATGTTGACGCTCTGTTATGCAGCCGGTATATTTTATCCATATTTTTATAATATTTTCTTAGGAGATTCTCTATGAAAAAGACATTCATCAGTTGTACACTACTTGCTTCTATTTTTTTTGTTAATGCTGCATTTGCCGGAAACGATCCTCTCAAAGTAGCTCCTGATCAGTATAAACTTTTATTTGAGAACGAAAAAGTTCGAGTAATGGAAGTTACCTTTAAGCCTGGAGACAAAATTCCAGAACATTCACATCCCGAGCACTTCGTTACGGTGCTTGAGGCTGGAAAGCTTAAAATTTCTAAACCAAATGCTGGCTCTGAAGAGATCGCTCTTCAGGAGAAACAAGTTGTTTGGATTCCTGCAGAGACCCATTGGGCTGAAAACACTGGGACCTCTGAAGTTAAATTGCTTGTAACAGAACTTAAGAAGTAATGTTACCCACGGGTACTGTTTATATTGAAAACGACAAGTAAGCAGTGCCCGTATGCGTCCTAAAAAACCAAAAAAACGGTTGGTCTCATTACAAACTACGGCCCAAATTCAATGCCAATTTTGTAATGAAGTTTTTGAAATTCCTATCGACCGCGGTGCCAACGCGGAGCAGCACTTCGAATATGATTGTGAAATCTGCTGTCGACCCCTAGAGGTGCATATTCAGATTAGAACTGATGGGGTAATTGACGCTACTACGATTAGAGGGCAATGAAAAAACGATAAGCTTCGTTGCTTTTTTTTTATAAACCCATACTATAGTCCTCTCCATTTCTCTCAGGAAGTTCTTTGAAAATTGTCTCAAGTAAAAAAGATGTTTCCATCTCTGGAAAGTGTAGGTCTTAATGAAACCTACATTTTCGAGGACGAGTGGAAACGGTTCTATGTAAGGACGCACTCGTCTGAGGATTTGCCGGGAAAGGAGCGGGGGCATGTCAAAAGATCTTAGAGAAATCGACCCGGTGGAGGCGCTTTTACAAAAAGAGCCATATTGCCGGGCAATAAACGGATGCTGCGGGCGCTTCATCCCATGTGGCATAGGAGATACCTGCGGAGATTGCAGAATTTCCGAATCCACCCAACTCAAGATTCTCGAAGTGCACAATAGGCTTGTGAACGAGGAAATGCCCGCAGATCAAGGCAACTCCGAAGTAATCTCCTCAAACGGTGATGGACAGGTCGAATCAGTCATTTGCTGAAGGCAGCTTCCGTGTCGATTACGATGAAAGAGGTTTGTGGCGCTGCCTGCGCTACCGGTCTAGCCACTCGCCTCTTTTAAAACAACCTTAAATTGCCTGATAAGAAAAACCTTTTGCGATCCCGACAAAATCGCTCTCGTTGATTAGCCTCTCTTTGAAGCGTAGCCTGGAAAAGAGTTCTGTCGTTTGCTCTTCAAGACGTCAACAACGGGCAGAGGGGGAAGAGACACGTTGTCGATTCAATTCTTAATCGACTTCCTTATCCTGCGTGTGATTTCTGCCATCTGTGTGGTGGTAGAGCGGTGTCTCTTTTCAGAGGAGTAGCAGATGATTGTTGAGACGAACTACAAAACCCAAGGAATCCTTCTTGCAGGAGTTCTTGGCGGCACCGGGGTCATAGGGTGCCTGTGTGTGCTCTGGCCCGAAGCAATGCTCCCCTTCCTAAACATAGCGTGGTCAGGAAGTGGCTTTTTGATGATGGGGATCGCTGCGGTTGTCGGATTTGGTGGCTACAAACTCCTCAAACGACGCACCACGCTAGAAAAGAAGAACAGATCAAAGAAAAAGAAAAAGGGAAGAGACGAGATCGCCGCAACTGCTGAAAACAGTGACGACTCGGAATTTGTCGTTGGCAGACTGCCACTCGCAACAGCGAGTGCAAAAAAGAAGTAGCTAGGAATAGGGGTATTCCTAGCAAGGAGAAGAAAAGGAGGTGCTACTAGGGATTGGGGGGAACCGGTTTTTACGGAGGGTCAATAAAAGGTACTTGACCCCCTCTCCCGCACCGAGAAAATGTGGAGTAAATGTAACTGTCCCCTTTACGATGTTATTGGAGTTTGCTTAAAAAAAATGTTTAACTAGATAATGCGTTCTGCTCTTGAATCTCGATTAGCAGAAACACTATATGGGTAGAATCCGCGGGGTTCTTAAAGGAACTATTGGTTTTGAATGAGGTGTTGACATGGCGAATGCATCGCTACGCTTTAATAACATTCGAAATATACTGATCAAATTTGGGCCATTCGTCTCAGTTCTGCTGGGAATCGGAGTGGTTGTCCTTGGATTTTATTGGGCAATAACAGGCCCTAAACCTTTTCGTAGTTATGAAGATTATCGACTCTTCAACATGGTGGCCTTTTGGCTCGTGTCGATATCTGCAGTAACGATAGGCGCGATTCTGGTTGATCGATTTGTGTTTAGATTCGCAATCCCTCGTCATCTTTATAACATCGGGGAGGAGCGCCAAAAGCACTTATTCGAAGTATTCGCTGTTCCAATGGGTTTAGTGTTCTCCTTTAGCGCCTTAAGTATGTTGATCTTGGCAGTAGCTGCGGTCGTGATGGAACCTCAATGACCAAACAAATATCGCACAAACTCGAGGCGAGGGGGGACCCCTGCGGATCTCCCTTCTTGTAAAGGTGACAGTTACATTTAAATTTAAATGTAACTGTCACCTTTACTCCCCGAATGGCATTAAGATAAGAAGTATTTTAACACAGAGTTTCACGGAGTCTCACAGAGTGAAGAAAAAAAGTTAATGAATTTAACTCTGTGGAACTCCGTGAAACTCTGTGTTATTCAAAAAAGGCTCGATAAACGCTTA
>CAZDIO010000120.1:0-62217 GCA_964505555.1 uncultured Bdellovibrionales bacterium | reverse complement strand
GACGCGATTAAAGGGGATCTAATATTTTATTTATCTCATGATATGAAAGCAGTTAGGGTGGCAGTAGTATGAGAGATCCTTGTTAAAAAATCTTAAAAAACATCGAGCCGGGGCGGAAAAACCATATCCCAAACGGTTTTTCCGCCCCGAAATATACAGAGAAGAATATACAGAGAAAAAGTTGCACGTGTCAGGTGGGATTATCTCACCGATCCTAGCAACTTCCTTAACCGATCTATGGAACGGAGCAGGAAGTTTGAACTTCCACTCGCGGCGGTGTTACATTCGCACGCAAGTTCCGTTACTGCGTCCTGAACAAGGGAGGCAGTCTCATCATCATCACGCTGCATTGCTTCAGCACAACGTGAGGTAAAAGCGGCTAGCGCCTGCAAAGCCTGGTTCTTTGTGCCCCAATCCCCTTTCGGAGAAAAAAGACTCGCACGAAACGACGAGGTCCAACGAAAGAGGCAAGAAAGCGGTATGGGGGTCGGGATACTGTGAGATCCATAATGGTACTCGAGTTCGCGAGTTTGCCCATCAAACGCTTCACATGCTGTTTGCATCATTTGAGTTACTCCTTCAGCAGATCCCGCTCTCAAGCGATCTCTGCTCTCTATGAGTATCTCAATTGCTGCTACCAGCTTTGCTTTGTTTGCATTCAGAGCCTGGTCGGTCAGTACGTGATAGCACGGCACAAGCAAAGAAAAAAGCCCGTGCAGTAACCCGTTTTGATTTGCACCCCAAGGGATTTTCAGAGCAAGGATCGTGCTGAGCACAGCAGCCTCGAGTTCAAGTAACTCAGGGAGATACTGTTTCGGCGTAGGTGCGGAGATACTCGTGCAACACGAAACTCCGACAATGCCTATACATTCTTCGAGTTTCCTGTTGACCCGCTGTTGCGCTGCATCTCCCTGGATCTGGTTTAACTCTTCTATTATCCTTAATGCTTTTTGTATCTCATCACACATTCCACCATGGTTTCTAGCGTGACGGAACAATTGAGCGGCTAATGCCATAAGCACTGCCAACGATTGATTCGTTGCTCCCGCCTTTTCTCCTCGCAATGGAGGCCACAGAATTGCCAGTGCAGAGTTTATAGAACTGACGAAAGGTAAAAGAGCCATTTGAGTTTGGTTCATCGTAGTCATCCTTCCTGGTTGAGGTTCTTGAAATCAGAATATCCACGTTCAAACTGCTACTAAACATTCAGCTTGAACGTAGATATCTGTGAACAGAACATTTCAGAAAGGAAGAACGACACCTAAAAAAACCTTATCTCATTAACTACTGCCGCACCTCATTGTAGGTAGCCTTCACTGTAGCTAACATCACATAAGAGGATTTAGATATTAACAATGAGAAGCGGCATTCTCGACATCTACTCAACAACGAGATGAGAACTAACACAGAAAGAAGCATAAGAGATTATCCTGTGAATAAGGAGAATGCAATACGGTTTCCATCCACACAGCCCGGAAAGAGCGGGGTTTCTTTTGTTTTAATAGCGAGTAATCTCTTCAGTAGACATTCCAACAGCAGTAGAGGTATTATGATGAACCTTAACTTATTAAGCTAGCGGAGGAATCTATGAATAGTCGATTGTGGTTCGTTTTTGTCGTCTTCTTTTATCTAATTCCGCAGAGTGCTTTTTCTCAGGAGATCGAAACAGCGATCTTTCGATGTACATTCTGGACATCCTCAAGCCCTTTAGGACCGTCTCGTGTTCTTGATAAGTATTCAAACAGTGGACAGTTGCAACCATTTGAGATTACTCCTCCTTACACCCCTGCTTATAATTTTGTAGGAAACCCTCTTACGATCAGTCCGATTAGCTTTGCTCCCCGAATTATGACGGTTGCTATGAATGGTAAAAAGTATGAACTTTCACATCATCTCACAGCCCTTGTTACGAAAGGAGGTGATAGGAGCGATTCAACTCGTTGGGGGGTGTGTAATATTACCTCACAACTGACCTATACCGAGGTTACTGAAAATAGTACTACCTCCGTAGGTGTGGTTCATGCCTCAACAGGAAGTCAAAAGGCAATAAAACCGAATCTCTATTCCTGCCAACAGTTAACACTCGCTAGTGGCGAATCCGTAGAGATAAATGCAGCACACTTAAGCCTGCCGGGGGGAGAGTTGTTACAATCAAGTTGCGCCGTTGTGTTTGGGAAGAAAGGAAGAAGAGGTGAGTCGTAATTAGTTCATACAAACAATTTAGTATGCCGACAAATGGCGTTTTAATTTAACGCCATTCGTATACCGATTGTTCTGAGGATAAGTTAAGCTGAGTGCTGTATGACGAAGGGAGAAGTAGAAAACCCGCTCAAGATTTGCCACCTGTCCACATCGTCAAAACTGTCGTGTATTTGAAATACTTGTTTGAGACCGCACGATCTCTTACTTTCTTTGTAACGACCCTCGTCTTACTGGAATGCGTGAGGCAGCCCAGCGACGCAATGAAATGGCGATGAGACCTCCCGATAAGAAAACAATATCAACAGCTGTTGGAGAGAACGTTCTTGCCTTGAGGCAGCACATTGTAAATGCTGCCACTATGGCGACTGTAATGAAGATGTTCCACAAAATCGGGTCTTTATCTCTCCATGCCGCACCACTTAGTCCAGCACAAAGGATTAAAGCAGCAAACCAAAAACTAAGTTCCAGCATTGAAATTCCTTTCCGGGATTATTCAATCCACGTTAGTAACCTTTAACTTCCTCCCTTTAACAAAGAGTTTAGCAGTTTTGATATTTGAAATCTAACCTGCCAGGAAAAATGAGGCTGCTATGCCGAAGGGCCTCGTTGAGAAAATCGTAGGAACAACAGCCACGCACGATTCAAGAGAAGCAGTGGGAGAGCAAGACCTGCAAAGGTTAACCAAGCAGAACGTAATAAAATACCTGGCGCTGTCTTTGAGTTGTTGGGCCAGAGAGGGAGCATTTCCTAGACATTAAATATTGAAAAGTGGTATGACTTTTTTCTGTGAGAAGAAGCATTGATAAAATGAAGATAAACCGGTTTATGGAAAAGCTCGCTGAGGCAGCGTTGAGTCCGGGGAATGTTTATTTTACGGGAGGAGTAACGATGTTGCTCTTTGACTGTCGAGACCAAACTATCGATATTGATTTGAAGCTCGATCCTGAACCAGACGGTGTTTTTGAGGGGATCGCTTCATTAAAAAATGAACTTGATATCAATATTGAACTAGCGGCGCCAGACCAGTTTATCCCCCCTCCCTCTGATTGGCGCGAGAAAAGTATTTTTATTAGAACCGTTGGGAAAGTCAGTTTTTTTCATTACGATCTCGCTACACAGGCTCTTGCCAAATTAGAGCGGGGACACGAACAGGACCTTTTAGATATAAAAGCTCTGATTGAGAAAGGACTTATTAATCTCGATCACATTCGCCAAACATTTACCAAAATAAAATCTTCCCTGATTCGTTATCCAGCAATTGACGAAAGAGAGTTTGAACGAAAAATGAACGAGTTTTTGGAAGCTCATGCATGATATGGCAAAGGAAGGTTCTTCTCAAGCAACACAATTTTCCGGTCTTCCCGGCGCTGAGCTTATTGTCAAAGGATTAAGAGATCTCACCTCTGGAGTTCTCTCTGAAGAGGTGTTGGCCCTTCAAATTGCAGCAAAGCGCTTGGGGCGACTAGGAATCCACATTCCACCGAATCATTCACTCCAGCTTCCGTATGAGCACCGACTCTATGAGTTACTTGAAGAACGGTACGGAGTAGATGCCTTTTCTCGTTATAATTCACTCCTTCGACGTCTTGTCAGCTTCTCTCATGCCCTAGAAAGGGAGCGTTCTTACACCTCTTTAAATTGATCAATAGCAATGGTCTTGTGGAGGGTAGCCGATTTATCCCTGGTTTGCGGTGGCATAAAGAGGCCGAGTAATCGAGATCATATCCCTTTGTTCTGATGTCTTTGGGAACGGTCCAGACAAAAAGCGTGCAGCACCACCACGCTTTAACTCCCTTCGGTAAAACTTTAGATCGAAACGACAGAGAAGACCCGTCGTTTGGTGCTGTTGTGGATTTTTGTTAACTAGAGCCCGCGCTACTGATGAATGGATCAAGCCCTCCTCGCCAGTCTCCACTTGGACCGTTACGGACACACCAGAGACGCGCTTGCTTGCCCCGATCGGGTCCGTTGATGGCATGGCCGGTAACGAAAACAGCATTGTTGGAGGTCACGATCTGATACCTGATCGTTGAATCGTATCTTCCCAATGTTTCGGCAGGATCGGGGGTTATGCCGAGATCCATAAAGTGGTCTCCCATCTGAAGGATGACCGATCCTCTCGGAACCCCATCGAAGAACCTGTCCCATTGTACGACTCGAAGAGCAAGAACGTGAGTCAGCTTACAACTTGCTGGCTGAAGCACTGACGCCATCTGATCAGCTCCGGCAGGAAGGGGATGGTGAGGTCGAGTCCAGAAATCAGGTGCACATCTCCCTTCGCCATAGGGTGCAACTGGAGCGCTTCCTTCAGGAGGCGCTGTTATGCCGCAGAGCTCCTCCATCATCTCTTCTTCGGTGAGCTTATCGACAGTGGCGTCGCCGCTCAATAAATTGACTGTTACGCGAAATGAAGCGCAGACGGTGGAACCAAAAACTCTCGCCGTGACGAGCGATCCCAATTTGGCAAGTGAAATAGCCCGGAAATCCTGGAGTCGGTGAGTTGATTGAAATGTTGCCCTCTTATTGGCGGGAAAGGTAACCCAGCAGCCAAACGCCTCAAAATAGCCGGCGGTTTGATCTGCTGATATCGAGAACCTCACCTTTTTCCCTCGAAGATCGAAGCGCTGCCCGATTGATTGCGGGGGATTGCTTCCTGCATGAGGACATTTACCCTCTAACCATCGAAGGCCAAATTTGCCGTCTACTGTCCATCTTTCATCCAACATTTTTCACTATCCCCTTTCTTCATTGGAAAGCTACTGTTCAATATGTTGTCAATGTGGTCTTCGACCATAAAACCAGTACGTTAGGTGGTGCTGCACTCGATCTCCGAGTAACAATGCTCGGGGGATAGAGTGCAGTTTTTAAAGATCAATTCTGCCAATGTAAGTTTGTTAAAGAACACTTTGCCGAAAAGGCAAATATTACTTATCACAGATTTATTTGTTATTCGAATGACAAGAGCGATCAGGAGAGGATTTAAAAACACGGCATGCTGATAGAGGTCAGGCACATTGGTTGCTTCTTAGTCGATAGATGTTTCACATGTAATGATATCAGGCATTACGTGTTGTCGATGCTGAGTGGTTTAATTATTATATAAACACTTGAGGTTGTTGCCTTTTTCGAGTTGACATCCACCAGTTCGCGGGTTCGCGACCATTCCGCGTCCGCTACGGAGACATTTGATGGGGCGGGAAATCCCGCCGGGAATTTAACCAAGAATTGAACCAGTTAAGCTTTCGTTGTTCGAAGCATGCTTTTGAGGTACAGCGCAGTAGAAAGAAAGACGACGAAGAAACCGATCACGATCAATTCGTACCACGTTCCTTTCAGTCCTTCAGGAAACAGAGCGAAGGACACTATGCTTATACCTATCACAAGCCCAAGTGCTATGCCGGCAGATGCAAGGCAATCGCCTGTCCATTCTCGAGCGACCTCCTTCGTTTCTTCAGAGCGACCATAGAAACAAAAAAGTATCACCTTATAGATAGCACCGCTGAGCATAGGTCCTCCTATGAAAACGGCTACGAAGGCAATCCATTGCGTAAACGTGTCCCGATACTCCGGTGTATTAAGTTTCATCATTACACCGACTGCAAGGATAAAGCAGCCGACACCGAGAGCAACAGCCACAACCGCCATTATTCGTTTGAACAGCACTAGCTTCATATCTAACCTAACTTTCGATCATCTCCACCATCTGTTTTCCAGACAGCTACCGAACTAATAAAACGGGATCCCCGCGAGATCCTCCCATATATATTTCAGGAGTATTTAATCATAAGTATACGGTCGAAGAAAGAGCGGCTCCCAACGTGCTCCAATCCAGCAAGCAGCCATTTGTCTGGAGTCGTTATCGACATAGTCGAGGGAAGTATCCATAAAGTTCACGGCTTTGGGCTTTCTTTGAAATGACGCTTCGTTCTGTTATAACGCACACAGAGATTAACATATGAGTAGGAAGTTGTTGGTAGGTTGCAACAGTGCTGTTGCAGCTATGAGTTTTTATCATTTTTTTGAAATGGAAGGGCAGATCATGAGCAAAAGACGATGGGTGTTTATTTTCTGTGTGGTGGTTTCTGGCTTAGGGACGATCCCATCACATAAGGCTCTTGCGTTATTTGAAGGCTCTCTATCTTCAAGTTCCCAAGCGCAGTCAGATCAATCATTAATCACAAAGGTACGCGAACTTGAAAGTCGCGTAGCAGCGCTAGAACGTGCACTATTGGCAAAATCCAACGAAGAGGTACCATCGAATCAGAATAAATCGAAAATGACGGGAGATGAGTATCGAAAGCTCGGAGAATCGTTGGGAATGCCGCGTGCAGAACCGAGGCAATAACAACATTAAGAGTTTCTAGCGGTAGTCATCAGTGTGCTGACTTGATGTTACCTCCCAATGTTTTACCGGTGTTACCACATGCTGTGGTAACACCGGCGGAAAGTTCTCGTGGTCTTCAGTTTGGTTTCTAACTGCAACTTCCTTCTTTCCTTTTCCGAAAGTTCTTTTTATGGATTTCACCCTTCCTAGCCGTCGCCCCAGTTGATAGAAACCAATTCCACGGAACTTAATATCCACCACTTTTGGAAGGTAGTCGGTGCTAGCCTGTCGTGAGTGATTTGACAACCCACTACATGCTTGTCATGATACCAACTCCTTGAGAATTCCGCATTGAACTGATCTTTTTCGATCGATACTCGGTAGAAGATTCACCTTTCGCTTTGTTTGAAATTTGTCTGACTTAGAAAACAAAGCGAAAGCTACCCATTGGTATTTTCGGTTTTTTTTGCACCTTTGTCTTCGGCGCGTGTCCGAACGAGGGGTGCTGTTTTTGTTGGGGTAAAAAAGCTTCTAGAAGTAGGATGATGACCATTGATCGTCAGAAACTATTAGCTTGAACCCTCTGAAAGGAGCAGACGATGACCACTGATCGTCGAACCTTAGCCAAAGCGCTGAACGCGCTTAAACGACAACCTGAGAACACGAGAGCGTTGGAGCAACTGATCGGGTTGTCCGATGAGTTGCGACTTGAGGCAGGGAGGAATTTGTTGGCCGCATCGAGGGAGGGGGTAAAGGTAGAGAGTGCTTTAGCAGCGCTCGTTAGAGTAACCCCGACCCTGGTGCATTCAGTATTCCACCCCCTTACAGCTGCATTCCCGCGTGGAGAGGGCGATGAGCTTGACAAAGAAATTGTCAAGAAAGAGCGCGCACTCGAGATCGGTGTTGCAATGGGGGATGCTGTGGGAGAACACCTCAAGTATGTTCTTCTCTTTGTGCGGAACATACAACGCGGATCTTCTGTAAGAAGCGAGTGGATCACTCCGCTGCTGGAATCAGCCGCAAAGATTGTACTTGCCGCAAAAGTAGCTGCGGCTAAGCATCTTACAGAACTGGAGAGATTTGCAGATGAGGATCAAACGTGGGAGGCGAATCGCTTCGCGGCGCTAGTCTTTCGCGGGTTGAAAATTCAGAGCGAGGAGGAGCGAATTTATCGGACGTTGGAGCGCCTTTGCTCTAGCAACGATGTTCCGACCTCTGTGGAAGCAGGGCTCGGGATTTATCAGTACAAAAAAATTCCTTCGCGAGCATTTAAGCAACTCCTTCGCAAGCTCCTCAGAGCCGTTGTTCAGGGTCAGATTACAGACGAAAGCGATCCTCGGTTCCAATTACTAATCACAGCTCGTGAAATCACATCGGGGATGTTTCGTGATTTCTATCTTGATGGCTTGAGAAGGGAGCTTCATACCCCTCCGAAAACTGTTTCAAAGGGCACGCCATCGCTCATTTTACGTTTGATTGAAGAGCTCCTTTTCGCCGACGAGTCTGTGGCGCTCGACCTATTTGATTACCTCAAATGGAGTCGAACCCCACAGGTAGAAACTGCGATCATCGCATTTCTAGCGAAAAGAGCGTCGGGGAAAAACGTGCGGCATAGCTCTGGTGATCGCGCCTATTCTCGGATCTGTTCAATGAGTGCGGTCGCATTTCGGATCGCCGCTCAGATTACACCGTCAGAGAAAGTCCTTCAGACGGATGACTATGATGCGCTTCGGCGGGAAGATGACTCACGGTTTGATCTTGGAAATCATTGTGTCGCCTATTTGTCGCGTTGTTTGAGTGATGATGCGGATAGTAATACCGATTGCAAGCCCGATCCGCAGATGCGGCTCGACGCTTGTACCATCATCGGCAACGCACCGGGGCTTACATCAAACAGGACAGAGGTGTTGATCTCCGAGCTGGAAAATGACGAAGACGGTCGTGTTCGTCTTGCGGCTGCAAAAGCGCTTATTCGACATAGGAAGGGGCGCGACAGTGTAGAAGCAGCCTTACAAAAAGCACTTTCCGAGGACCCAGACCCCGCGGTCGTTGAGGTTATCAGAGCACTAGTGGCCTAACGCTGACAGGAGGAGACACTATCTCCAGAGGCCGACCGGTGATAAACCACCGGTCGGCTTCTCTTTCCATATGCTCTTTTTATCTCTTAACTTCTTAACGGTTTGAGCGGGTAGCTTTCTGCTTTAATATTTCCGGTAGGTATTATCCCTCGTTTTTTCTCTCCTCTTCTCCTGACCCATTGATTGCGGCATGTGTGACTAATGCGTAAAGGAGCAAACTAAAGTTGTAGCATTTTACTTGAATGCTTCTTCCAGAAACGTTTTCCCCAAAGCAGCCCG
Organism: uncultured Bdellovibrionales bacterium; assembly: GCA_964505555.1. Classification (GTDB taxonomy): domain Bacteria; phylum Bdellovibrionota_C; class UBA2361; order SZUA-149; family CAZDIO01; genus CAZDIO01. Next base: position 53,334 of record CAZDIO010000120.1, on the reverse strand, counting down.
ATTAGTATTCCACTGATTAGAGCGATCAGAACAGGATTCAAAAACACGGCATGTTGATAGAGGTCGCTGATAGGATGTATATACATATCTCGTAACCACCCTTTGCTATCAACGTGACATGTCCAGTGAGCCTCTCGTGGTTGAAGGACCCGCGGTATCTGTAGACCATCATCATTTATTTCATTACGAAAACACGAGCGATTTAATCAATATGTAAGCGTTGGTGGTTACTGCATTTTTGAAGTTATTATCTACCAATTCTCTAGAAGAGATAGAGTAAGATAGAGTAATTGTGTAGCATCAAGCAGGAGGCTTGAGCACTGATAAAGAAAGGATGGTGGTGTAACATAGGTAAACTATTGTCAGTTGGGTAAACGAGTCTTTTTAGGAGACGATCACATATGCTCAAAATATGTGGCGTTGTATTGTGTGTCTGTCTTGGTCTCTCTAGCCAGGCAGGCGTCAATGAACCTGATCAGGGTGTCCCGCAAGGGTTCAATGGTCGGGCGGCTATCGAGTTAGGATCGGGATTCCGAGTGGTTTTCATCTCCGACGAAACTCCAACAACAACGGGGTTGGATTTAACCGGAATGGATCTCGTCCAAATGCTCGAAGAAGCAGGAGTTGTCCTCCATGACGTTGACGAAGATGGTATGCAACCGGATTTGGAAAGGACCGGGAACGTATCGCTTAACGTCACGCAGGAGGAGGGCGAATTCCGAGGAACGATGTTGGTGGATCTGGATGAATGTGTTGGAACGGAAGACGAACCCACCTGCTTGCTGCAGGTAGAGTTCTCATTCGAACCTACACCGCTCTCAGATCGAAGTACCGGGAGTTGTTTTGCGTCGTCGGGCGAATGTAAAGGGATCGGGTCACTGCAGACTCGATCAGCTAATTCATTCCCTGAAGGACGAATGACACTTGCATCGAACTGCCAAGGCGCTGGAGTGCAGACCACAGAAGGCTATTTGCCCTTCTGTAGCGGTAGTATGAATGATCCTCCTATCGCTGCGCGTCTTCGAGTCGGCTCTCTTCGAGAGTTCAGTATCACCTTACTCGACTAACTCTCTGACTCGTATTCCGCCCTAATGAAAAGTGGCGGGTGGTTTTTAAGAAGGGGTCCGAATGCATGCTTTGTGGCGAGCATTTGGATATTGGCAGCTCAAGCCCCCTTCTTTATATGCGGATTGATGATTGGTGTGTGGCAATGAGGTCCTAGGTTTAGTCTTGTCTCTCTGCGTGCACCGTGTGCTCTGCTCCCTCTGCGTTTAAAAAAATACGCTCTTTCAATTCTTAGCCTCGAAGTTAAGAAAGTTTCCTTTCTGAAACTTTTCTGGTAACAAATTCGGTTAGCCGTAGATGGAAATGGTTTTTGTTTTGGAAACTTATTTTTTTTGGGAGCGATGAGACCTTGGCTAACCTCTTATGTGCGTTCGTGACCGGGGAGCGTAACGAAACGCACATAGGTTAGTGTGACCCTTGGGAGAGGTTCCTTTGTGAATGCAACTACAGAGGGCCCCGGCAGTAGTTGAGGTAGTTGACTCCTACTTGTTGGTAAGAAGTCTCTTGCGGAGTTGAGGGAGTTCAGGAGCCGTGACTAGCTCCCTCAGCCGGCCGGAATAAGGTTTGCAAATCAAGTAACTGATACCAGCAGCCTCTCATGATCGGCGGCTTGGTTCTGTGCTTGGTAGGTATTCCTACTACGGCCCCCTTAAAGCGTGCAGTAACAGTGAGAATCGATCGGTACCTTACCTCTAATGAGGTTCGTGCAATACGGGTTAAACTAGGTCTTACTCAACATCATGCGGCGAGGCTATTTGGTGGCGGGCCAAATGCTTTCAGTCGGTATGAACGTGGGAAATTCGTCATACAAAAGCGCTGGATCAGTTGCTACGACTCCTTGCATGCTATCCGAAGCACCTCCAGGAATTAGAAAAGAGTGACGCGGCTTGAGAGCCTAGAAACTCGGGCTATAAATGGCGGGGTGAGCGTCGGGCTGTTTCCATTGCTATCCTCTGCTCAATCCCGCCGAGATCTTCGTTGGGTTACTCTCCTTTAAGTTCGAGAATCTTTGAGCGCATCGCAGCGAGGGATTTCTCCCGCGCAATCGCAGTTCCTACAAGCACCCCACTGAGGCGCCCATTACTTTCTTTCCTTACTTTCCGTATCTCCTGAACGGTAGTGATTCCACTCTCTGAGATCACGGTGATTCCTTCAGGAATTTCGCCAATCAATCGCCCAGTCTTCGAAAGATCTACCGAGAAATCCCAGAGGCTCCGATTGTTGATACCGATGAGAGAGACGTTTAATGCAAGAGCACGTTTGAGTTCCTGAATGTTGTCAACCTCCACGAGGAGATCAAGACCAAAACTTTGACCCGCATCAAGTAACGCCAACAACTCCTCCTCTTCAAGCATTCCAGAGATCAGCAGCGCTGCATCTGCACCAAACGCACGAGCCACCCTTAATTGAGCAGGGGAGACTATAAAATCCATATACATCAAGGGGAGCGAGGAAGCTTTTCGAACAACGAGCAAGTCCTCCAGGCACCCGCCGAAGTGCTCATCGGCAAAGACGCTAATTGCTGCCACGCCAGATGATTCATACAAGTTGGCGACACTCTCAAGAGGAAATTGCATGTCGATACTCTCTGCCATCGGGCTCTTTCGCTGTATCTCAGCGATGATTTTAGGCCAGCGTGCAGAGTGCGCGATTGCTCTTTTGAAAACCCCTGGAGGACGAGAGAAGATCGCGGTAGGGCTCGGGAGCTTTTCAAGAGTTCGGAGTTTTCGTTCTCGCGCCGTGTGCAGAAACGGGGGCATCGGTTGTCGTTCTGACATAGCGATCTCCTTTCGTAAATACCAGAAAACCTTTTGCAAACAGCACGACGCTATCCGCTTCTTCTACCAAGACAGGAGCACAAGAAAAGATAGCGCCGAATTGAACTACCCAGATGGAGATTTAAGAAGAAAAGGAACGAAAAAAGGGTTTAAGAATCGTTTTCTACTTCGAGTAAGTTTCGAGAGCAGGAGATTTCCGGAAAGGATGCTTATGAACCTTTAACGGGTAAGATATCTTACTCTCCATTTCTGTAAGGGTGGGAGGGCCGGATTCGGTTCATCGCCGAACCCGACCCTCTCGGGTTGAACGGAGACTCTCTTCGTCGAGAGTTCTCACGTTCTTACCACCACCACAACAGCCACCACCACATGGGCTCTCTCCTCGAGGCGCAGGAAACACATCATGTGAAAAACTCTCTCACACGACTATGGGAAGGCCTCTTACTCCCATACAATCCGACCGGATGGATATTTAGTTTCCTAAATATCCAAGAACCTCTGCAGCTCCCTTCCGGTCGGTAAAAGAAGTTTTTACTGACCGGAGATGAGGATCTTTTCTATTTTTGTTTTCAAAGAACAGAGCGTTAATAGGGCCACGTCGGTTCGCGCTGACGTGCTAGCACGCTAGTACACTAGCATGCTAATGCGCAGGTGTAAACAAAGAGATCCGATTTAAGGGTGCGTTTGGGGAGAGGGGGCGTGCCTAAAATATTAATAAAAAAAGGCAGTTAGGCCCATTCTCAACAGCTTGCTATATAAGTGTGTCACTAATATCTTATTATGAGCAGCAATGATAACGGTTTATTTTCGAGGCTTATGAATAACACCTACTTGGCGGAGTTTATCAAATATCTCTTGCAACTAAAAAACGCTCGGGAGATGGAGGAGTTCCTGCGTGCGATATTAACCGTGCGCGAGTTAGAAGAGATGCCTCGGAGACTGCAGATCGTTAAATTATTAAAAAAGGGGGTCCCTCAGCGTGAGATCGCTTCGCAGCTTGGCGTAGGTACTGCAACAGTAACCCGAGGTTCTGCCGTTATGAAGGAAAAAGCATTTCAGCGGCTTTAGTCATAGAACATCTGGACTCTGTGGTTGAATCAAAACGTTCTATGACATTTTGATCCTAACTCACCGCCTGTTGAAAACCATCACACCCACTTGTTGCCGTTACAAGAAGATGAAGTCTTGCATGGGTGGGATGACCACATTCCTCTTTGTAGTCTTCTGGAGCATCCTTTTCTCGTCGTATTTGATAAAGGTCTTGATGCATCGGCTGCTTCTCTCCAAAATGAGCACAAAGCCCACACTGTCCATTATTGATTTTCATAAGACGCACTCCATTATTGACGTTAAAGAACCTTCTCCTATGATTATTGTAGCAGAGGGAATTATGAAAAGAATGATATCTCTCAGCTAAGAAAGCGCATTATTTCAAGCTCTTTAGCGGTTTTTAGAAGATGCCTAGGCAAGTACCTACTTTCTGTAGGTTTTATTGTTGGGGTCTATTTTTGATAGTGAAGGGAGGCGGTTCTTGTTAGTGGGGATTTCGTGGATAGTCGATCTTCTCTATGCACGCAGTTTTTTCTGAAGTTCCACCGCAGCTCTCTAAAGAGCTGCGGTGTTTGAATTGTTTGAAGAGTTCCTAGCCGAGAGTCTTGTCTTTCCAGTACTTTGTTCCGGTAAAGTCGGCTGAGAGATTTATTCCGGTATCGGCAAGTTGAAACAATGCCATTCCGTTTACAAAGCGCACTTGAGCATCAAGAGAGTCTCTGCCGAAATTTGCATTTGCTGCTGTTCCTGCTTCCCAGCCGGAATTTACAAATCGGTTAAAGGACTCTTTTGTTTCAAAGAGAAATACGTTTTGGAAAAATTGAATCCCCGCACCAACATTTACTCCACCGGCAAACATTCTCATATAGGTGCGCGCCCCAGTGCCTTTTGCAATCGCTACTCCCCCACCAGAACCGATGGAAACTAAAAAGGAAGATTTCCGGGAGTCAAATACGGCATACCCATAACTGATGTCATAAAGCGCTTTTGCCTTACGATCGAGCTTAAACAAACGTGAGAGCGCTTGCTGGGTTTTTTGATCAATCTCTTTTCTTGCTTGCTCTACATCAACGTTTCCAGTGAGACGTTCTGCTGTGCCCGTAACGCTCTGCCCAACCGCTTGTGCCGTGCTGCCGACGGTGGAACCAACATAGTTGGCTCCCTCTGCAATTGGGGATTCGCTGTTTGATGCACAACTAACAAGCATTAAAGGAAGTCCAAGAACAAATGTCGTCTTACTTAGTTTCATTTCAAGATAGCTCCCATGAGGTATAGTTTATCTGGTTTTTATTATTGTGGTTATATGAAGGCGGCAGCTACTTGATTTCCTTTTGGGAAGAATAAGTAGCTGCCGCTTCAATATGAGGTACGTTTAGCTCCCTTAGAAGGTATAAGCCAAACCAATATCAACGTTCAAGCCGTCTGCTTTATAGGTGTCAGAAGTGCTGAGGCCAGCAACGTCGTCGGTTTCGACATCAAGCTCGACAAATCGATAATATACATTTGTAAAAACACCGAAGTTATCGACGAAGTCATACCGCACACCCCCGCCAACATATCCGCCGATCTCATTGTCGTCTAAAGATATCTCACCCTCGACAGAACCGCTTTGGTCGAAGTCCGTAAATACGACCTCCATTCCACCCATTCCATAAAAATCCCATGGCTTGTTGCAGTTGTAGTGCCAAGAGAGTCCGAAATCGAGCGGAATAAGGGAAACGTCGCCAAAATTATCTTCTCCGGCATCTTCAATCCACGTAGCTCGAAGATCGAACTTCAACTGTTGTTGCCAGATCGGTATCGAAAGCCCAATGCCAGGACCCCAGACGTTGTCGTCTCCATCCTTCACATCCCAGTAGTTTGCAAATACCGAAAGATCGATTCCTTTCGTATCTTGAGCCAAAGCTACCTTTGGTCCCCCAACAAGGGCACTCAAAAGAATAACAAAAAGTAATTTACGCATAACAAATCCTCCAAAAATAAATTATCTAATAAAATTCTCAACTACATCCGCATCATTGGACACTTTTTCAACTACACCATTTGGACTAACAACGATTACTGCTGGAATCGCCGTAAGGTTAAACATCAAGAACGCTTCATCAAGTGGGCCGTTCCCAGAATGCACATGTCGAAGGTTTCGCAGCCCCCCCTTTTCCACCACTTTTTTCCAAACGTCTGTTTGCTCATTTTCATCAATATTGACAGCAAAAAATATGATTTCAGGTTGCCCAGCGGCTTTGCCCGCGTACTCATTTAGCTCTTGAATCATCTGTTGTGAATGGGGACACCGTGTATCCCAAAATCCAAGCACAACTCGCTTTCCTTGATAGGCAGACAGGGCAACGTAGTCTCCACTTGCAAGCGAAAGCCTGACCTCGGGAGCCGGGCCGTTAACCATCTTGAGTGTTTCGGCTGGGATAACTGAACACCCAAGAAATGAGGTTAATGATCCGAGAAGCATCAAACTACTAAACGCCCAACGAATCATTACCAAAACCTCGTTTCGAAGAATGTCTCTAAAGACGGTCTTCTTGCTCTATTCCTGTACAGCAGAATGAACACGTCGGTTTTTAGACCATGCACTTTCTGTGTGCCCGGGATCGAGCGGGACTTCTTCCCCGTACGTAATAGTTGAAAGTTGTGCTGGATTTACTCCAAGAGTGCGAAGATAATCAAACGCTGATTGTGCACGTCGCTGACCGAGCGCCAAGTTATACTCGTCTGTTCCTCTCTCATCGCAATGCCCTTCGAGCTTCACTGTCGCACGAGGGTGCGCTTTAATCCAAGCAGCATTTCCTTCTAGTGTCTGAGATGCAGTTGAGCTGAGGAGCGAAGAATCAAAATCAAAATGGATATCTTTCAATGGTCCACCTGAAGATGCCGTAGGAATGCCCCCCTGTGCGGATCCATCGCCAAGACCCCCCTGACCCCCTCTCTTGCATACACATGATGAGAGCATGGAGATGCTCAATAATAAGACTAATAATTTTGCGCTAATTTTTGTAAGCTGATTTTTTTTATTCATTTCTGTCCTCTGCCATGGTTATCCCGTCCGTCTGAAGAGAATGGCATGAAATTGCAATTACTTTCAAGGATTTTAAAAAAAATGCCCATTTTTTCTCCGCAGTTAAAAAACAATAAAACAAATAAGGATCCTATTACTATGATCTTTACAGTGAGGGTTTGAGAGATAAAAGTTTTTGGATCTTTCAGAGGTAAAGCATGTCTCAATAGTCACGACGACTACATAAGGGGATGCGAATTTACACTCATTTTTAATAACAATAGGATTTATTGCTCATAAATTGAATCATCATCTTGATGATTACTAAGAAAACACTTTTTGTTTATTAAAGCTGAGCAAAAGATAGAAGACTTTGCTCGCTTCATACGGTTATTAACGGAGAAGAAGATACCGTCACTTTCAAAAACAAACTAAAGAGATCCTCACACCATTGCACCAGTAAGCTCTCTGGGGGTATAGTCCCCCGGGTTTCATAAGGCTTTTATGCCAATTTGGAGGTGAAATGAGACAGATCGTTCTTCTCCTGCTGATCATAGCTGCTCCAGTTTATGCGGCTCCGACCTCTGCAGGTAGTATCTCATCGGAAGAAATGGAAGACCTCGTAGCGCCGATAGCGCTCTATCCCGACCCACTTCTTGGTCTCATGCTTCCTGCGGCTGTTTTTCCAGATCAGATCGTTGATGCTGCACTCCTCATTAAAACGCAGAGTGATGCCGGGCTTATTGCTGGGCAGAGCTGGGATGAAAGTGTCAAAGGAGTCGCAACGTATCCCGGCGTGCTAAGGATGATGTATGAAAAAATCGACTGGACGACGAAACTCGGAGATGCGTTTCTAAATCAGAGTGATACTCTTCGCGAGGCGATTCAAGCGCTCCGTGTAAAGGCGCAAAACGTTGGCAACCTTCGAACGACCCCTGAACAGCAGGTGAGCACCAAACAGGTTGACGGCACAACCGTCATTGTGATCGAGCCGACAAAACCAGAAGTTATTTATGTGCCGCAATACACCACAGAAGTAGTCTACACCGAGCCCGCACCCCCAGCGTCGAACTATCTTGCTCCTTTAGCAACTTTTGGTCTGGGGATGGCGTTGGGTGCGGCGATGTCCAATAGCGATAATGACGATGTCTATGTGTATGGTGGTTATCCAGGAAGGGTGATGTGGTACGACCATGGAGACTATAATCATTGGCATGATGACCGTTATGATATGCTTCGAGACCGGCAGGATTTTCGCCAAGATTCGTTTGAAAATCGGCAAAACTTTCGTCAAGATGCATTTAAGGATCAGCAGGATTTTCGTCAGGATAGAAGAGAGAGCCAGCAAAATTTCCGCCAAGATCGAATTGAAAATGGCAACTATTCGGGCAAAAACAGAACCCAGACTACGAATCAAGAGAAGAAAGCGAAGCTTCAGAGTCAGCGAGCATCGGCAGCCGATCGCGGCTGGGGTACAGGCTCAAAAAGCAGCACTGCTCGGACGACACGAAGCTCTTCCGCCAAATCGAGCTCAACGAGCAGCGCTCTCCAAGGGTATTCGAGCCGAGCAAGCACTTCCGCAATGGGCTCTCGTGGCTCAAAGAGTCGAGCAAGTAGTGGATTGAGTCAGAGAAGTAGCGGATACAGTCAAAGAAGTAGTGGGGGTGGAGCACGACGCGGTGGAGGTGGTGGTGGACGAAGGAGATAAAACAATGACACACGGAAAGACCTTTATGAATTCACCGTTCTTTTATGGCCTTCTGTTGATGCTGTTTGTGAGTGGATGTTCTCATGCCAAAAAAGATGGCGCGCTTGCAGTATATGGAGAGCGTTTTTCTTCTCCCGATCACGCTCTCCAGGCGCTGAAAGAAGCGGTGCAGTCTCAAAATCATGCAGCGCTTACAAAGATATTTGGCGCTGATGGTGCGAGACTAATTGATTCTGGAGATCCAGTGGAGGATCGACTGAGGTTGGAGAAGTTTTCAGCAAGAATACAAGAAAAGAACTCCCTTGAAATTCAACCAAACGGTCAATATGTTCTTTTTGTAGGAGAGAAAGAGTGGCCTTTCCCGATTCCAATTGTGAAAGATGGGGGGAGATGGGTGTTTGATACGGCAGCAGGGTTGGAGGAGATCCTTGATCGTAGAATTGGCGAGAATGAGCTGCGAACAATTCGCTTTTTGCAGATCTATATCGATGCACAAGAGGAATACTATCACAAAGATCGAGATGGAGATCGGGTGCGTGAGTATGCACAGATATTGTTAAGCACGCCAAAGAAAAAAGATGGTCTCTACTGGAAGTCGGTAAATAATAAAGAACGAAGTCCCCTGGGGCCGGTAGTCGCTGAGGCAGCGGCAGAGGGCTATGCTGTTGGTAAGGGTGAACAATCAAAGGCGTACCACGGTTACTTTTTTAAACCACTTTCGGCCCAAGGAAAAAATGCTCCGGGTGGAGAGCGAAGCTACCTCGATCGGAAAGGAAATATGGTGGGTGGTTTTGCACTCCTTGCATACCCAGCGAGTTGGGGAAGTTCAGGGATCATGTCGTTTATTGTAAATCAGGATGGGGATGTTTACCAAAAAGATTTTGGCATTCAAACTGTTTCAGAAGCACACAGTATGAAGAAGTTTGATCCTGACTCAAGCTGGGAGCCGGTTCAGGATCCAGAGGTTAACGCGGTTGAGAATCAGAATGATTCATCTGATGATTAATGGGTATCAGTAGTAATACTTAATAATCGTCGCACTAGAGAGGTGTCCATTTTGGATGCAGCCGGAACTCTCTGTCGTTGCGAGCCGGGCCGCCGAGCGGGGTGAAGTAATCTCGTAACTGCTAAAGCGATCACTGCTAAAGCGATCGAGGTTGTTTGTCGCACGTAAAAGATGGAATGGCGCTAGGCTGCTGCAGCTTGAGAAGTTGTTTTTGTTACACGTGTTAACTCATCGATGACTCGCGCTGCATTGGAGCGCGTGAGATTGCGTAACACAAGCTCCGCACCACTGCTTCCAGCAGTGCTCACGGAGACACTTGCTAACCCCAGTATTCTTTGAAGTAAGCCCTGTCGTGCCGCAAAATCGGTGATGCGATGAAAGGGAACCCGAACGCCGTTACGAGCGATAATTCCCGATCGTGATTCAATAAATTCTTCATTAATGGTGTAGACCATAAAAAATCGGGCCAAGTGTGCATAGACAAGAAGGACGATAAGGAGTCCTACTGAAATAACCGGAAGGTTCTCTCCTAACCCTACTTGTTGGAGACGGGAGTATCCGTTTACGCAAACTACCATGTAGAGAACTGCAAAAAAGTAGACCCGCCTCAGGGAGGGTTTTACTCGAAAAAGTTCAAGCTTTTGACTCATGAATTTACCTCTTACCCTATTTTCTGTGGATAAGATAGCCTACTCAGGGAAAGCATGGATGCCACATTGATTTGCTGCTTGTTCTGGTTATTTATATTAGTTTCCAAAACGTGGAGTATGATGGCGAATATAATTGTTTTTACAAGAAATTCATCAATATACTCACCTAATAGTATCGGCGGGCTCTATGTTGAGATCCCCATATTTGATTTTTCGGAGACAGAAGCTTAGGACTAACAAAACTAGGAGGAACATTTTATGACCCGTTTGTTACTTATTATTCTCTTACTTGTTTCGTTTGAGGGGTGTGCGGCAAAAAATCAATCACCGTACTCTGGGTTCCTTGGTGACCAAGCGTTCTATTCTAAGTTAAGTAAACATCCAGAACTTGAGGGGGTGAAGGTTTTTCGAAAAAATGAACACCCACTTGCAGAATATGACAGCTTTATTCTTCCTCCGGTGAAGATCTATCTCAGTGAGGTAGGACGTTCCCGTGACGTTACTCCGGAAGAGTTGAATGAGCTTGCGCAGTTTTTTAGAAACTCTGTGTATGAGGCGCTTCGTGACAGGTATCGAATTACCAATGTGCCTGGACCTGGGGTTGCAATTTTACGACTTGCAATTACCGATGCGGATCCAAATCTTGCACTTATGAACGTCCACCCAGGCTCGCTTCTTATTGGTGGGGGTCTTGGTGGTGCGAGCGTTGAAGCTGAGTTAGTTGATTCCACCTCTGGAGAGCAGGTTGCAGCGGCGATTGCTTCAAGTAAAGGAAAACGTTACGAGTATACTTCGGGCCTTACCCGTTGGGGGCACACTCACGCACTTCTTTCTGATTGGGCAAAGGTTATCAGAAAACGAGTGGATGAAGACCATGGGTACCTTGGACTAGCCGGAGGATGATTGAGGAGATGAAACGTATGAAAGAGAAATTACAATTCGTAATAGCTGTTGTTGGTTTTATGGCGATGAGTTCTTCGGCTGCGCTTGCGGGACCAAGACCAGATCTTTACCCAAATGCGCACTTACAAAAAGTAGGCCAGACACGTGCAAATCAGGATATTGCAAACTGTCAGGTAAAGGCAGAGGACTATATCGGAGATACCTCAGCACAAAGACAACAACAAAACGTTCACAACACAGTTCGAAAAGGTGCTCGAGGGGCCGCATTAGGAGCACTTGCCGGATCTATCACGGGAGGAAATGCTGGGCGGGCAGCAGGTGCGGGAGCTGCGGTTGGCGCTGCCTCGTCTGTGCTTGATAATAGACGACAACAACGGGATCAGGAGCTCAATGGAAGCCCAGAGTATAGAAGCTACGTCTCCGCGTGTCTTGAGGATCTTGGCTATAAGGTCGTTGGCTGGCGTTAGTCAGTTTGCTAGTAGTAAGTAGGTTTGGTGAGACTCGGTGAGGGGTAAGACATCAATTTGAGAGCGGGTAGCTAAATGATTATTGATAAATTTTTGAACATGCAATTGACGGGGAAGGGGTTTACACTCTTACTCTGTGTTACTTTTGGCGCTTTGCTCTCTGGTTGTGGAGGGGGTGAAGAAAAGGTTAAAACAGCCTCGGCGCTTGAAATTGCGGTTACTCCTGTTACCCGGCAGGATGTGTCAATCATGTCTGAATTTGTTGGACAAACAAAAGGAGCGGTTGATGCCGAGGTGCGAGCTAGGGTTGAGGGGATCGTTCAGCAGATTCATTTTGCAGAGGGAACTGAGGTAAAAGAGGGACAGCTTCTCTATTCAATAGATCAGGCGCCTTACAAAGCAAAACTTGCTGAGTCAAAGGGGAGGCTTGCCGAAGCAGAGACCTTACTGACAAAAGCAGAAAGCGATCTCAAACGTATTCGACCACTAGCAGAGATGAACGCGGTGAGTAAGAAAGATCTCGATGCTGCCATTGCCCAAGAAGGGTCTGCAAGGGGTGGAGTTGAAGCAGCAAGGGCGGCGGTTGAATCGTCAGAAATTGAACTCGGGTATACTCAGGTCACAGCCCCAGTGAGTGGTTTGATCGGACTGAGTAAAGCAAAGGTGGGAGAATTTGTTGGAAAGGCTCCGAATCCCGTGGTGTTAAATACCGTTTCGCAACTTGATCCTATCCATGTTCGATTCTCAGTAAATGAAAAAGAATATCTCTACTTTGCTCGTCAGCGAGCAAAGAATGAAGGAACCGGGCCGCCAAAGAGAAAGCTGGAGCTGATCCTTGCTGATGGTTCCAAGCATATCCATATAGGTGAAGTGGCTTCTGCTGAGAGTCAGATTGATCCCAATACCGGGACGCTCACTGTTGAAGCAGCATTTCCAAACGCTGAGAAAATTCTCCGGCCAGGCCAATTTGCAAAAATTCGTACCACACTTGAAACCCGAACCGGCGCTTTGGTCATTCCGAAACGAGCGATACGGGATCTTCAGGGACAGTCTCAAGTGTTTGTTGTAAACAGTGATAATTCAGTTGAACAAAAAACCGTTCAGATTGGTCCGCAGGTCGGGGACCTTCAAGTGATAGAAGAGGGTCTTACGGAGAAAGAGGTCATCGCCGTTGAGGGGTTGCAGCGGTTAAAGACGGGAATGGTCATTGCTCCTAAGGTGGTGAGTTAAGTGGGCGATTTCTTCATCAGACGTCCTACCGTCGCGATTGTTTTATCGATCATTCTTATTATTTTCGGCGTTGTTGCACTACGGGATCTTCCCGTGTCTCAATATCCAGAGGTTATTCCACCTGAGATTCAGGTGAACTCCACTTACACCGGAGCAGATGCGGTTGCCGTGGAGCAATCTGTCACCACACCACTGGAACAGAAGATAAACGGCGTTGAGAACATGATTTACATGCGCTCAATTAACGCCAATGACGGCACGAGCTCAATTCGTGTTTCATTCGAGGTCGGATCGGATCTCGATATGTCAAACGTTTTGGTGCAACACCGAGTTTCAGAAGCGCAAGCGAGTGTTCCTGAAGAAGTGAAGCGAATGGGAATTACGGTGAAAAAATCACTCTCATTTCCATTGATGCTTGTTACCCTTCGCTCACCAAAGGCGACTTATGACAGTGCTTTTTTAAGTAACTACGTCAATATTAATATTACCGATGTAGTCAGCCGTATTCGTGGGGTGGGGCAGGTAAATCTCTTTGGTGGAAGCGATTATGCGATGCGAATTTGGTTGAAACCGGATCAACTTGCCTCACGGGGCCTCACCATTTCTGATGTTATTAAAACTGTCCAAGCACAAAACGTTATTGCTCCTGGTGGGCAAGTTGGTGGACCTCCTGCGCCACAAGGAACGGAAAATACTTATGCTCTTCGTCTCCAAGGACGGCTTAGTTCGCCGGAGGAGTTTGGAAATATTATTCTCAAATCAAATCCGGATGGCTCAATGGTTCGCCTCCACGATGTGGCTCGCCTCGAGCTTGGTTCTCAACTCTATAATGCTGTGGGACGCTATAATGCAGAATCAGCGGCCGTTCTTGCTATCTATCAGATCCCGGGCTCAAACGCGTTGGATGTGGTGAGTAAGGTTCGTGCTGCAATGGCGGAACTCTCTCAACGGTTTCCGGAAGATATTGAGTTTACCGTATCGCTTGATACCACAAAAGCGATCACGGCAGGGGTAGATGAGATCGTTCATACTTTATTTGAGGCAGTTGTTCTTGTCATCCTTGTGGTCTTTCTCTTTCTTCAGAATTTTCGTGCGACCCTGATTCCACTGCTGACGGTTCCAGTTTCTCTCATTGCGACTTTTGCGATCTTTCCGATGCTTGGGTTTAGTGTCAATACACTCTCTCTCTTAGGTCTTGTGCTTGCGATTGGAATAGTTGTCGATGATGCGATCGTGGTGGTGGAAGCGGTCATGCACCACATCGAGCACGGAAAAACGCCAGTTGAGGCAACAAAGCAAGCGATGAAAGAGGTTTCAGGACCGGTGATTGCGATCGCACTCATTCTCTCTGCCGTGTTTATCCCTGTTGTTTTTATGGGGGGGATCTCCGGGTTGTTCTATCAGCAGTTTGCTGTAACGATCGCCATCTCTGTGCTTTTCTCGGCGCTGAGTGCGTTGACTCTCAGTCCTGCCCTTTGTGCGTTGTTACTTCGACCGCAGACCCCAGGGAAGGGAGTTCTTGGTCGGTTTTTTGCCGGGTTTAATCGTGTATTTGATAGGACAACAAATGGGTATGTCGGAATTGCTGGTCAGCTTATCCGTAAGCTTGGATTTACCGCGATCTGTTTTGGAGTAATTATTTTTGGTGTTGTCTTTTTTGGGAGATCTCTCCCAACAGCGTTTATTCCTGAAGAAGACCAGGGGTATCTTCTGGCCAATGTCCAACTCCCAGACGCTGCTTCACTTGAGCTTACTGACAACGTGGCAAAAAGAGTCGAGCAGATGGTTATGCAGACACCTGGGGTAGATTCGGTAACCACGATCAGTGGCTATAGCTTACTTACCCAAGCGTATGCTTCAAACACGGCTTTCTTCTTTATCTGGTTAAAGCCGTGGGAAGAGCGAACCACGAAAGAGGAGCACTCGTTTGGAATTATTCAGGCGCTCAATAATACGTTTCAGAAATCTATCCCCGAAGCGAGTGTTTTTGCCTTTGGTCCGCCAGCGATTCCTGGATTGGGAACGGGATCGGGGTTTAGCATGATGCTCCAGGATCAGAGTGGGCAGAGTCCTGAGTTTCTTGCTGAACAGGCAGCACTCTTTATTGAAGCGGCAAAAAAGCGCCCGGAAGTGGGAAGAATTTCTACGGTGTATCGAGCCTCTGTGCCGCAGATCTTTGCAGAGGTTGATCGTGACAAGGTGTACAAGCAGGGAGTTCCTATCGCTGATGTGAACCAAACACTCGGTGCATTTCTTGGCGGGGCATATGTTAACGATTTTAATCGTTTTGGAAGACTCTACAAAGTGTATGCACAAGCAGAACCTGAATACCGTGATAACGTCGAAGATCTGAGAGTTTTTTATGTGAGAAATGGAGAAGGGGATATGGTCCCCCTCGGAACACTCCTTGGAACAAAGCCGATCTCAGGACCTGAATACACTAATCGGTTCAACCTTTTTCGTGCAGCCGAATTGGTGGGTGCCTCCGCTCCTGGCTACAGCTCAGCGCAAACAATCACCGCGTTAAAAGAAGTTGCGGCAGAAGTGCTTCCACCGGAGATGGGTTACACCTGGAACGCGATGTCATATCAAGAGGTTAATTCTGCCGGTGGAGTTGAGGTGTTTTTACTTGGGGTGCTTTTTGTGTTTCTGATTCTTGCTGCACAGTATGAGAGCTGGTCGTTACCGTTTAGTGTGCTTCTTGGAACACCATTTGCGGTGCTTGGTGCGCTCGGAGGTCTTTGGATTTCGCGGATGACGATAGGGGAAGCCTATCTGAACAATATTTATGCCCAGATTGGGTTACTTACTCTGGTGGGTCTTGCCGCAAAAAACGCGATTCTTATTGTCGAATTTGCCCGAGCAAAATTGCACGAAGGGGTGCCACTTCTTGAAGCGGCGTTAGAAGGGGCGCGATTGCGTTTTCGACCGATTCTGATGACGGCGTTTGCTTTTATTTTAGGAGTTACGCCACTTGTCTTTGCCAGTGGCGCTGGGGCTGAAGGAAGAAAGGTGATGGGGATGGGGGTATTTAGCGGAATGCTTATAGCGACCATTCTTGGCGTGTTTTTTGTTCCGGCGCTCTTTGTTGTAATTGAGCGTATTTCTGGAGGAAAAAAGCCAGAGAATCTGGCACCAGCATCCATTGAAACTGTTACGCATGGAGCTTCGCATTGAAATACACACCACAAAATTCGAAAAAAATATTTACCCAAGCACTCTTGTTGTCTGCCAGTGTTCTTTCTAGCTGTTCACTTGGACCTGAGTTTCTTCGTCCAGAAGTTCCGCTTTTAGAGCAATACTCAGAACCTGGTGTGACAAGTGCTTCTATAGCGAACCTTCAATGGTGGGATCTTTACACCGATGCCGAATTGCAGGGGCTGATCCGAACCGCGCTTGAGGAGAATAAAGATCTCCAATTGGCGTTAGCGAGAATAGCTGAAGCGCGAGCATTTCTTGGCTTTACCCGTGCGGATCAGTTCCCAAGTGTTGATGCCAGCGGGGAGGCGAATCGTACTGACCCCAGCGATGAAACTTCTCTTCCTGGACGGCCGGAAAATACGTTTGGATTATTTGGTGATCTCTTTTTTGAAATCGACCTCTGGGGAAAGTTTCGGCGAGCAACGGAAGCACAGCGTGCTGAATTACTCTCATCAGAGTATGCCTACCGAGCAGTGACGATCTCTCTCGTTTCACAGGTTGCAACAACGTATTTTACCTTACTTGATCTTGATAACCGCTATCAAATTGCACGACGCACCGTGGAGAATCGAAAAGGTGCTACAGAACTTATTCAGACGAGATTTAAAGGTGGAATCGTTCCGGAGCTCGACGTCAATCAAGCAACGATTGAAGAAGCCGTTGCGCTTGCCCAGATGGCAAGTTTGGAGCGAGATCGGAGGCAAACGGAGAATGCGTTAAGTGTTCTTTTGGGGCGCACACCAATTACGATTCCTCGCCGGACTGCGCTTACGCAGCAAGTGTTGAGAAGTGATCTTCCAACGGGGTTTCCTGCTTCACTCCTTGAGCGTCGTCCCGATGTAAAGGCGGCAGAAGAAGCAGCCCATGCAGAAACTGCTCGAATTGGAGTTGCTGAGGCAGAGCGATTTCCAGCACTGAGTTTGGCTGGATTTATTGGACTTCAAAGTAGCGAAACTTCGGATCTTTTTTCCGGAGATGCAATGACTTGGAGTATTGGCGGCAATGTGCTGAGTCCTTTGATAGATTTTGGAAAAAATCGCTCACGAGTAGAGATCACTGAAGCTCGTGCGGAGCAGGTCGTTAGAAATTATGAACAGACGGTGCTTCGTGCGGTACAGGAAGTTGAAGATGCGCTTGTAGCGGTTCGTACCTATCAAGCAGAGCATCGCGCGCGAGTGATGCAACGAAGTGCAGCAGAAAATGCAACACGTCTCTCAAGAGCGAGATATAATGATGGTGTTGCTCCTTACCTTGAAGTGCTTGATTCTGAGCGAAGTCTTTTTGATGCAGAGCTTTCGGAGTCAATAACATTACAAAGCTATCTCAATTCTATTGTTCAACTATATAAGGCGCTTGGTGGTGGATGGACAGAAGCGCAAAATAGCTGAGCTGTTTAAGTAAGTTCTCTTGGGTGATTATAGCGGTATAACTTTATTATGAAAGGAAACTGTAATGAATAAAACACTTCGGTACTCTCTTTTGGCAGTGGCTCTTGTGGTTGTTTCTGGTTGTTCAAAACGGGATAATATCTCACCAATCCCGTCTGTAAGTTCAGAGGCAAAACGTGAACTCAATCAGCCAGTAAATTGTAAAACGGCAAAAAACGATCTGCGGGTTCTAGAGGAGGAGCGTGCTTCAGCTGGGAAGCGAGCTCTCTCTGGGGTGCGGTCCGTGATGCCGATTGCTGCGGTGGCAGGATTACTCATGGGCGATTATAGCGATCGTGTGGAGGTAGCAACAGGGCAGTATAACGCTGATATCGATGCAAAAGTCGCTCAGATTAAAAAAACCTGCATGATTCGCTGAAAAAATTGAGCGTTGTTCTATTGTAGATCTTTTCCTGTCGTTGCGATCCTGGACCCCGGGCCTCGCGCTCGAAACGCAACGACAGGATGTAACTTCTCACCACGTCTAAGATAGAATGGCTTTCGAATGTTCCTGATTCATTTTTCTGCGCTCTTCACCTCAGGAAGGGAGGTGCTTGGAGCTTGGTTCACCGGGGTCGGATCTGAATCTTTTACAAGTTGAATTTGTAGAGGTTTGCTGGAAGTGAGGTTCATGTCTCTTTGCGGAAAGGCGATTTCGATCTTTGCCTCTCGAAATGCGCCATCTATCATGTGTCGTAAGTCACTCTCTACCTTAGTAGCTTCAGTTCCTGTTCCAATCTGAACCCAAAAACGTAAGGTAAGCGTTATCGCGCTTTCTCCAAAATCTGAAAACAATACATCGGGAGCGGGATCTTTTAATACGAGATTGTGTTTCTCTGTTTGGGCAAGCATGGTTTGGCCTGCTTCGCGAAGAGGAGATCCGTAGGCGATCCCCACCTTGATTGATCGTCTAATTTTGTTGCTTGAGAGGGTCCAGTTGGTAAAGGTATTTTCAATGAGATAACTGTTTGGAACGACTACTTCAAGCTGGTCTCCTGTTGCAATGAGGGTGCTTCGTCCACCGATTCTTGAGACAACGCCGATCGTCGTATCGTACTGAATGATGTCGCCTACACGAAGCGGTCGTTCAAAGAGTAAAATCAAGCCACTAAAAAAGTTTTTAACAATAGTCTGACTTCCAAAACCAATCCCGATGGCCAATGCTCCTCCGGCAAGTGTGAAGATGGTCAGTGGAATCCGCACAAACTGAAGGGAGATAATCGCCGAGAGGATAAGCAGCGCATAAAAAGAGATCGTGCCAAATGCAGCAGCCGCACCAGAGTCAATGTGTGCTCGGGAGAGAAGTGCTTCTTGAAATCGACTAGAAAGATAGCGTGAGGCACGAATTCCAAAGACAAAAAGAAATAAAGCGACAAAAAGTTTCCCAACGGTAATCGGACTTTCATCAACAACAAATACCTCAAAGTTCCAAAACGTTTTAAGTCCCGACCAGAGGGCACTCAAGGCGGTTACGCCCGGGCGGTTCGTAAGTGTGGAGAAATCGCCCGAATCGCGTAAATATTTCATCATATTTGAGAATTTACTGATGTCTGAAAGAGTGAGGAACGAAACGCGAAGTGTAGAACGAAACTTATTATTGACATCGTTATATATCTCAAGTTTTGAAAAGAGATCCTGACGCGATACGTATTCTTCAATAACTTGGGACATGGCTCGGTTCTGTGAAAAAAACTCGGTATCAACAGCAACAGCTCGTTTGTGGAGTTCGTCATGGAGCTGTTGAAGAGAGGTCTTTGTGAGCTTCTTTTGAGAGAGTTCAAAGCGTGCTGTAATCAATCGTTTATCAAACTCCAGAAGCCCTTTTTTCGCTCTCAGGAGCGTTAGGTAAAGGTTTACGAGGTTAGAGTAAATTCGCAAGAGTCGTTTTGTTGTGAGATCTTCAAGTGTTGCGGTATTTACTAATTCCTGATTGAGCTCGCGTTGACGGAGACGAATATCTTCAGCGATTTTTAGAATCTCAGTGTCTCGAGATTCTATGAGTTGCTTGAGGGCTTCTTTGGAGAATTGAACATGGGAACGAATATCACCTAAGAGAGTCCCTAGCTTGTTGACAAACTGCTTTTCGATCTTTTCGCGATTTGTGAGATTCTCAACCTCAATTTTTCGTAGATCTGCATTGGCTCGTGCGAGGCGTTCTCGAATTTCTGTCGACTCAAGTGAGGTAAGTGTCTTTCCATCTGCGACAAGCTTCTCACGTTCAAGTCTTAATTGTTTGGCGAGATCGTTTGCGATTTTTGTTTGTGCCTGGACCTCTTCTTGGCGTTGCGCAATTGCTGTTTGTATATTTGCAAGATCTTCACGTGAGTTGAGAAGTGTTTCTTCTAAGCGAACCTGGTAAGCAAACGACTGTGGCTCAATGTTTTTTCTTAAATCACTGAGGCGAAGTTCGTATTCGTGATCGATATTCTTGTTTCGTTCAGCAAGTTTCTCTGCTTCGGTAAGTGCGGTAAGATGGATATCAAGTACCCCGACAAGCTCGGAGTACGAACTATAAAGTGCTTCAAACTCTTCGGTATCAATGATGTGCCCTTCTGCAAATTGTTTTTCAAGGACGTTAAGTCTTTTTGATGCAGCTTCGCGATTCGTCTGAATTACTGTCTTGATATCGGGAGGCGTTGGGGGGAGTGCTTCCTCAGCCTTTATTTTGCCTACGTTTGGTAATTGCGATTCTGCATCATCTGTGACCGGTCCAAGACAGAGGAATATACCCAAAGAGAGGGTAATTACTAAGATGTCATTTCTGATATTACTCATTTTCTAAACTCAGGTTAGCCATCATAAACGCGCGTAATGTATGGCAGTAAGGGAAATCCAGACAAAGATTGATCGCCATAATCGCCATTTCAGAGCTCGGACTTTATCACATCCGGTGATTGGAGATAAGGAATCGATAAAAATTCTTGTGCTGATTGTAAATTTTTTTGATCAGAGTATGCTTCCCCCTTATTGGGGTACTTAACTCATAATCAATTATGACCATGGTCATAATGAACGATTAGCTAGTTGCTCGATAGTTGCTGTCAAATTCAAGGAGACTTTTATGACAACAAAACCTGCACGACCTTCCGATCTTCCAAAATCAACCGGCTCGATGGATCAATTCTTTTCTGCCTCAGAGGCACGATTTGATCGCTGGCATGCACTGAATCGTTTTGCTCGAGGGCTTGTCGCTTCTAATAAGAGCGATCTTACAGCTCAAAAGAATGAGGTGGCCGCTGTTCTTGCTGAGGTATCCTCATTAGAGGAGTTTTTTGCGTATCCAGGCCCTGATCTGATGAACTCACTGCGCGAGTTATTTAATACAGAAGATTTCGGCGCATTTTCCTTGAGCGTCCAAAAAATAAATAACGCTCTTGTTGCAAATACCTATCGACATGATGTTAACGCATGGCGACTTGATCGCAGCGGAGAACCTGTCATTACCGAGGCTCTTCCACCGGCGCTCGGCTCAGAGAAAGCAAAATCTCGTCCTTATTTTGAAATCCTTGTTGTTACTGCAAGTGATCGCGCTAACTGGCCTTCGATTCGTGAGGCGACTCGTGCATTTTCACGACCGGAAGATCAGTTTGTTTATGAGCCAGTAATTGTGGGGAGCTTTGAGGATGCGATCCTTGCGACGGTTTTTAATTTCAACATACAAGCAGTGGTTATGTATGATGGCTTTAAATTTTCATCAACGCTTGAGCTCCCGCTCCTTCGTAACTTCTTAGTTCGTCAGGTTGATTTGAGTGCAAAGCAAGATCCCTCAATGAATTTTGGGGCAACGCTTGCAAAGACACTCAAACGCATCAGACCTGAGCTCGATATGTATCTGCTTACCGAAGAAGAGGTAGAGAAGCTTGCTGGGACCGAAGAAGTGGCCCAAATTCGACGGGTATTTTACGCAATTGAAGAGCTCCTTGAGCTGCACTTAAGTATTCTTGAAGGAGTAGCGGAGCGCTATCGAACGCCGTATTTTGATAATCTAAAGAAGTATGCGCAGCGTCCGATCGGCACATTTCATGCGCTCCCAATTGCACGTGGAAAGTCGATTTTTAAGTCCAATTGGATTCGGGATATGGGGGAGTTCTACGGAATAAACCTGTTTCTTGCGGAATCTTCTGCAACGACTGGTGGTCTCGATAGTTTGCTTGAGCCAACTGGTAATATCAAACTTGCTCAAGAGGCAGCAGCACGAGCATTTGGTGGCGATCGTTCGTTTTTTGTAACAAATGGCACCTCGACATCAAACAAAATCGTAAGTCAGGCAATTCTTGCACCTGGAGACATCCTACTGATTGACCGTGATTGTCACAAATCGCACCACTACGGAGCGGTTCTTGCTGGGGCACAACCATATTACATCGATGCTTTCCCGCTCCCACAGTATTCGATGTATGGAAGTGTACCAATTCGCCGAATCAAAGAAGCGCTCCTAAAGCTTAAGGCGGAAGGAAAACTCGATAAGGCTAGAATGCTCGTGCTTACGAATTGTACTTTTGATGGTCATTTGGCCAATGTGCGTCAGACTATGGAAGAGTGCTTAGCAATTAAACCAGACCTAGTCTTTTTATGGGATGAGGCTTGGTCAGCATTTGCTCGCTTTTCGCCGTTTTTGCGGCGACGTACCGCAATGGATGGAGCGGCGGCAGTTCGTGCCATGCTTAAGGATCCAAGCTACCGGGAACAATATAAGAAATTTCGTGCCGAGGTTGGCGAAATTGATCCGAAGAATCCTAAACTACTTGAAACGCGGTTATGGCCAGATCCTGATAAAACACGAGTGCGGGTGTACCAAACAACCTCAGTTCACAAATCAATGTCAGCGCTTCGGCAAGGGTCAATCATTGTTGTTGCTGACGATGATTTTCACCATACGGAAGAGTCGTTCCATGAGGCATTTTTCACTCATACATCCACTTCGCCAAATCTGCAGATTATTGCCTCCTTGGATGTTGCAAGACGACAAATGGAACTTGAAGGGTATGAATTGGTAACTCGCGCGATTCAGCTTTCGCTGGAACTGCGACATGAGATTAATTCACATCCGCTTATATCAAAGTACTTCCGGGCACTGACCCCTGCGGAGATGATCCCCGCAGAGTATCGGCGTTCTGGTTTTACCGACTACAGTGCCCCAGATTCTAACTGGACAAAAGCACTTCAGGCATTAGTGGAGGATGAGTTCTTCTTGGATCCAACTCGTGTCACATTGCTTTGTGGAAATGCGGGCTTTGATGGGACGCAATTTAAATCCATCTTAAGCAATGAACACGATATTCAGATCAACAAGACATCGCGAAATAGTATCTTAGTGCAGGTAAATATTAACAATACGCGAAGCGATCTGGCGCATATTATCAAGGCCCTTGCGGATATTTCGCGACAGATTGAGGATCGACTCCAGAAAGATGGAGAAGAAGCACAGGCGTCGTTTAAGTCGCGAGTAAAATCGCTCATTGAGGATGTGCCGGATCTTCCAGATTTTAGTAATTTCCACCGTTCATTTCGTGACAATCCAAAAGGAAACACGGCGGAAGGGCATATGCGAGCTGCGTATTACACGGCTTACAATGCGGAGTCGTGTGAGCATGTGAAGCTTGCAAGTAAGGAGATAGATGATCGAATTGAGAAAGGTCCAGAGCTTGTTTCTGCAAACTTTGTCATTCCGTATCCTCCAGGATTTCCAATTATGGTTCCGGGACAGATCATTACCCGAGAAATTATTACGTACATGCGTAAGCTCGATGTGAAGGAGATTCACGGATACAACGCAGGAGAAGGGTTGAAGCTCCTGAAGCCTGCAGCATTAGAACAACAAAAACAGTCACGAATCTAAGAGAGAAAGGACAGCGGAGGATATATCATGACATCTATTTTTACTTTTCTTCAAACCAACCCCTATATCTTACTTTTCTTAACGATTGGGCTTGCCGTGGCAATTGGACGGCTGACCGTGAAAGGGTATGGCTTGGGGATGGTGGCAGGAGCGATCGTTGTTGGTGCAGCGATCTCTTGTTGGGCGTCTGTATATGGAGTGAAATTAGAGTTAAATAACTTCGCGAAGTCACTCTTTTATTATCTGTTTATGTATGGGGTCGGTCTTCGTGTTGGCCCTTCATTTATAAACAGCCTCAAAGGAGATGGGCTAAAGTTTTTTGGTTTAGCTGTAATCTGTAGCTTCCTAGGACTTTTTCTTGTGGTCTTTATGTCGTCGTTGTTGGGTTTACCACCTGGCGCTGCAGGGGGAATTCTTGCGGGGTCGCAGACGATGTCAGCAGCGATCGGTACTGCAGAGATGGCGATTACCCAGGGTGCGTATAAGTTGCCCGAGGGAACGACAGCGGAACAAGCGACCGGAATGATCGCGCTTTCATACGGGGTAACCTATATCTGGGGCACTGTTGGAATTATTCTAGTCTGTAAGTATCTCCCACGTTGGTGGGGTGTTGATGCGAAGGCAGCGGCAAAAGAATACGAGCGCACAAACGGTGTTCCAAATGTGGATGACACAGGATTAACAGGATATCGTCCAGCAGGATTACGTGCGTATCGATTGGAGAATCAGTCGACTGCTGGAAAGACAATTGCTGCGATCCGCACGACCTATCCACAGTATCGAATCTTGAATGTTGTTCGTGGAAACACCGCGCTTGCTGCAGAGCCAGAACTTGCTCTGCAGTCAGGTGATATTGTTGCGCTTGGTGGTCGGCTCGAAGATCTCACCTCAAATATGGGACTCTTAGGGCCAGAAGTTGCAGATGCTACCGCCTTAAATATTCCACTTGACCAAGCTGAAGTGCTCGTGACGAATCGAGAAGTTGAAGGAAAAGTACTTAAAGAGTTTCGAAATGAACCCTTTGCAGGGCAACTCCAGCTTCTAAAGATTGAGCGCGGAGGAGTGCCGATTCCTGTTGGTGCGGAAACGAAACTCCAACGCTTTGATGTGCTCTTTCTTGCGGGTTTAAAATCCGCAATTAGTCATGTGGGTGAGCTTGTTGGAAAAGTGGCTCGTCCAAGTACTTCAACAGATCTACTGACGCTTGCGTTTGGAATGATCCTCGGTTTGCTGATTGGATTAATAAATGTGCCTGTTGGCTCATTCTCCGTTGGACTGGGAAATGCGGGAGGCTTACTGCTTTCTGGGATCTTTGTCTCTTCGGTGGTATCGAGGCTGCGGTTTTTTGGAAGCACACCAAATGCCGCACGAAACATCCTTGAAGACTTGGGGCTTGTTACCTTTGTTGGGATTGTTGGAATCAATGCAGGAGCAGCGCTCTTAAGTCAGTTAAGTGGTGCTTTGGCGATTAAAATATTTGTTGCCGGCTTTGTTGCAAGCACGGTTCCCCCGTTTATTGTTTGGGCAATCGGGTACCATCTGCTGAAGATTAACCCGGCAGTTTTGATGGGGGGAGTTGCAGGTGCGAGATCTCACTCCGGGCCAGCTCGTGAGGCTGCAAAAGAGATTAACAGTTCTGTGCCGTGGATCGGTTTCCCGGTTGGATATGCAGTTTCTGGGGTCTTATTAACGGTGTTTGGCTATTTTGCGATGGTGCTATCATGAGGAGATTACGTTTTTTCCAAGGGTGGTTTGTTGTTGTAGTAACACTGACTTTTTTTCCAGTCCGGTCTGTCAGAGCGGACGATACGCTTCGTAACGTTCCGGCACCGGAATCTGCAGATCAGTTGCCAAACTCCTTTGATCAGCAGCTTGAAGGAGAGGAGGAGAAGGAGATCCCGATCGATGAGTTTCTTCAAAGTTCACAGCTTACGCTACACTTTAGAAACTACTATTTAAATCGTGCACGCCCGGAGAATACAGACCCACGTGCCTGGACTCAGGGAAACTCGATTGAGTATAAAGTTGGACGGGTTGGTGGAATCTTTGGGCTTGCGGTAGAGTACTTCGGCTCTTTTCCACTGTACTCCCCAGAGGATCACGATGGAACACTTCTTCTTGAGCCAGGGCAGAGTGAAATTGATGTCTTGGGGGTATTAAATCCTCGGGTGAATCTCTTTGGGCAGGTGCTTACGCTCTATCGACAAAAATTTGATCTTCCCTTTCTCAATCAGCAAGACAACCGGATGATTCCTAATACCTTTGAGGGGTATGCAATTGGAATGCCGAAGTCAGAAAATGAGCAGTTTCAATATATCGTCGGTTATGTTGACTCGATGAAGAAACGGGAGTCTGATTCGTTTATTTCGATGTCTGATGCTGCAGGTATTGGGAGCAAAGAAAACGGGTTAACCTTTGCAGGCCTTCGTTACTTTGTTATCCCGGAACTTTCGGTCGGAGCGATAAACCTCTTTATACCGGATATTTTCAACACCGCCTATGTTGAGCTTGTCCATAAGAAAAAATTTGATGAGGATATGGCGAATTCATTCTCGTTCCAGTATGGCGATCAGCGCAGTACCGGTGAGGATCTGCTACGTGGGGATGAGTTTTCGAGTGGCTTTTGGGGATTTTTAAATTCTTTTAGCTATAAGCATGCAATTTTCAAAGCGGCCTTTAACATGACCGACTCTGCTGCTCTCGTTCGCTCCCCATATGGATCATACGCTGGATACACCTCCAGTATCGTGGAAGATTTTAACCGCGCAGGGGAGAAATCCTGGTTGCTTGGTGGTACCTATGAGTTTGGACGCTTCGGAATGAAGGGACTAAGCTTTAATGCAGCATACATTCATGGGTTTGGTGCCATTGATGAAATCACCAAGGAGTCACTTGCTGATAAGGCGGAAACAGATCTTACCTTGGACTATCGTTTTCAAGAAGGAGCTGTTTCCGGGCTTTGGATCAGATTACGAGCGGCGTTCATTGAAGAAGATGAAGTTGGGACAACTGAGGACTATCGGATTATCGTAAACTACGATATTCCACTGTATAAACCAGAAGCTCCAGCGGCTTAATCTTCAAAGGCATCAATATTTTATGCTCACACTTCCTCCCGTAGTTACTGTAGCCTGCGGCGCTCTGACGTGGTTTCTTGGGGTGTTGCTTGTAAAAAAAATTCGATTGCTTTCTCAATACAATCTTCCTGCTCCGGTAGTGGGAGGGTTGGTAGTGGCAATTGTCTTTGCCGTTCTCCATGAATACGATCTACAGAAGGTGACGTTTAATACGCAACTCATCCCAGCGATGATGATCGCGTTTTTTACCTCGGTTGGTTATGGAGCTTCAATTAAGGAACTGCAGAAAGGAGGAAAAGCGGTATTTATTTTTCTTGTCGCATGTACCCTTCTTCTCGTTATTCAGGTCGGAGTTGGTGCAACGATTGCCAAGTGGTTTGGCAAGCCAGCGCTCTTTGGGGTGTTAACGAGCTCAGTTTCTCTTGTCGGAGGTCCGGGGACAGCGCTTTCTTTTGCCCCAGTCTTTGAGGAAGCCGGAGTGACAGGAGCCGCAAGTGCGGGACTTGCAGCAGCGATGCTGGGTATTATTTTAGGAGGTCTTCTTGGGGGACCAATTTGTACCATTCTGATTCGGAAGCATCATTTACATTCTGAGGGAGATTCAGCGGGTGGTGTTGCGAAAGAAGAAAAACACCATAGTGTGTCAGTGGAGAAACTTGGCTCTGATCTATTGTACCATAATGCATGGATCTTAGTGATGGGTTCAGTTGGCTTTTATTTAAGCAAAGGGATCGAATCACTTGGGGTGAAGCTTCCGTTTTATGTGGGAAGTATGATCGTTGCAGCAATTATTCGTAATCTTGATGATAAGTTTGGGTGTTTTAAAATCCGTTCTGAGTGGGTTGATGCGATTGGCAGTAACTGTCTGACCCTCTTTATTGCAGTTTCGATGATGAGCCTAGAGCTCTGGAGTGTATTTGCTGTTGCGGGACCGTTACTTGCAAATCTTGCTGTTCAGGCGACGCTTGTTTGTATTGTTGCCGCGACAATAATGTATTCTGTTTCCGGTCGAGATTATGACGCTGCGGTGATTAGTGGAGGGATGATCGGTTTTATGCTGGGCACGACAGGGAATGCGCTTGCAACAATGTCAGCCGTGACCCAACGTTACGGTCCTGCCGCGCGGGCATTTCTCGTTGTCCCTCTTGTTGGTGCCTGTTTTATTGATTTTGTTAACGCGATCGTTATCTCGATATCGTTAAACATTTTTCGCTAACGTGCGGGAAGAATCCTCTTCTTGAGGCGGACTTTCTGATACCCAGGCGAGAAAAAGTTTATATGCTAAAGAGAGAACCACTGCGCCGACAAACAAGCCAATCAGTCCTGACTTAACAAATCCGCCGAGAGCCCCCAGAAAGATTACTAACATCGGAACTGAGGTGCCCTTACCAAGGAGAAGTGGTTTAAGAATATTATCCAGCGGGATAATTAACAGAGCCCAGAGTAAAAACAGCACTGCCTTTGTGGTGGTTGCTGTGGAGAAGAGATAGAAAACAGCAAGTAAAAGAATTGGGCCCACCCCGATCTGAATAATTCCACAAACAAGAGCAAGTAATGTCCAAAGCCCGGCCCCGGGAATACCGGCAACTCCAAGACCAATTCCAGTCAAAACAGCTTGGAGAAAGGCGACACCTAATATTCCCCGAGTCACGCTGCGAACAGTAACGATCGCTTCTTCGAGGAGTTCATCACCTCGGGTGGCATTGAGTCTTCTTGCAATAGAAGCCATCGCGAGTTTAAACCGATCGAGTTTTGCAAGCATCACTCCGGAAATAATAATGGAGAAGATAATTTGAATGACCGCTAAGCCGACCCCCTTTGCGGTGTCTAGGATCAAACGTCCGGCCGTTTTTAGATACGGTGCTAAGGGGAGGAGGAGTTGATCAAGATGAGTAGAGGCAACAAACCAATAGTGATATACTTTTTCTCCAATGAGCGGCAGCTCTTTTACCTGATCTGTTGGCGGTGGGATCTGAAACGTTCCTTGCTCCCAGTTCTCCCGAACAAGGGAGATCCCCCCAAGAAGAGAATCGGCTAAGAAAAAGCTTGGCACCAATAAGAGTAATAACAATGCAAGGCTTGTTAACACAGCGGCCAGAGTTCGACGGCCGCTAAGCCAATCCGAAAGTGTTCCACAAACGGGAGCAGTCGCGATCGCCAGAATCGTGCCCCAGATCATCATCATCAAAAATGGTTTTAAAATCTGAAATGACCAAATGAGCAGGGCAGTAACGATAGCGAGCCGAACAAGCAGGTCAAGCACTCGAGAGAAATCATCGGTCGTCTGGTTAGAAAATTTCATCGCTTTGCTCTATTTAACAGTATATTTAATGGTATGTTTAACGTTTCTTGGCTGATTTGGGTAGATATCTTGCAAGAGAGATTAACTCTTCAGGAGACTTTATCAGCAAAGAAGAGCGTTTATTATCAAGCGCGAGATATTATCGCCTTCTTCCGCTAATTCGTCCCACGTTGAGATATACTGATTTTTCTGATTCATCAGAGAGACCAAACCCTAAATAAATCGGAATTAGGGGGGTATCTGCACCGATAAACAAAGAACCCCCAATTACGTTCGGCCGGTCCCGTAATGCCTCAAGGCTACTTCTTAATGAGGCTACTTCTACAGTTCCACCAAGGTATCCTCCAAAGGGAAAGAGTGCGGAACCACCTTTTGCAATTCGGTAATATGCTGCGGTGCGGTAGATCCAGTAATTTGATGCTACAAGGGAGCCTTGTTCAAATCCTGAGATATCAAAGAATCCGCCAAATGAGGAGTATCTTTCTGCGGGCAGATCCTCTGGAGCATAGCCAGCCTCAGCATTAAAGAGGATCGTTGTTGCGCCGAAGGTAAGAGGGAGAGAGGCATTTATCGACGCTTTTTCAAAGTCGTCACTGGCGCCGAGTCCATCGCGGGAGCCTGAACCTAAGAGATTTAACCTATAGCCCTTTGTCGGGAAATCTGGGTTATCAAACTGATCAAGAGCGATTTTTCCAAAAACCTCTCCGATGTCGTAATCAAAGTCAGGAATCGTTGGCTCGCCGATTCTTCGTTCAAGCCAGCCCTGACCCCATTTCCAACCTAAAGAGATCTCTCCGTATTTACCTAACGAATATCCACCTTTGAGCCCCAGTGCATTTTCTTGTCGTTGGAATTCGGCAACAATTGTGTCTGCGTTTCGTATTGGCAGTTCCTGTTTAGAAAAACTTGCCTCCGGAGCGATAAAAAATGAGCTTCCTTGGTAAAGAGGCTGATAAAATTCGATAAATGCACGAGGTGATTTGCCAACTTCAAGTTGTAAATCTGTGTATGCACCTAGTTCGTTGAGCTCATTGATTCTTGTTTCAAGAGCCATAGAATAGCTGCTGCCCCCATCGAAATTATCTTCAAGGGAAAAACCAACACGGGCATAGTTTTTTAGCCAATCTTTCGGGGTAGCTTTTACCACCAGACCTTTCTTGCCATCTTTTTCTTCGATGTTGTAGGTGACCTTAGAAAAATCTCCCGATTGAACAATCGGGGTGAGATCCTCCATTACCTGTTTTCGATCAAGCGGCTTATCAACTTGATTGTGAAGAGATTTTTTAATCTCCGCTACATGGTAACCTACAACTCCTTCCACCTGGATATATTCAATGACCGGTGTGTATTCAGTTTCCCCCGTGCGGTGTTGGTAATATGACTGATATTCGGTGTCGGATATGGCAAGTTTGCTTAAATCTGTTGAGAGAGTTCGAGCTGTCTCCTCTCCGAGTTTCATAATTTCGGTTGCGTTATTGAAGCTCGTTGAGCTGTATCCTCCCATCTCTACTTTAATATGGAGATCTTGGGTGCGAAGAAGTTTTAAGGCATTTTGTGTGGTGCGCTCAAGGAGCATGTCGAGAATTTGGCTTGGTATCGCCAGAGGTCCGGTGAGCTTATCTCGAGTTTTTAAGTGATCCACGCACTCAACAGCGATGATCACATCAGCCCCCATATCTAAGGCGACATCAATCGGGAGATTGTTCGTGATCCCACCATCTACGAGCAACCGGCCATTGAGTTCCACCGGTGCAAAAAATCCAGGGACAGACATACTTGCACGAGCAGAGGTAGCGAGGCTTCCACTATCAAGAATGACCGCTTCTCCAGTTTCAACATCTGCGGCAACAGCTCGGTAAGGGATAGGGAGATCGTCAAAATCTACAGAGGCAGGAGCTTTTCCAAAGAGTTGTTGGAGCATCGGCTCAACATTTTGTCCCTGAACAAGAGCGGTGGGGATAACAAGTTTGCTATCTTTGATACCAACTTTTGCATCTCCAAAAAGCTCGCGCTCTCGGCCCGCTTTTTGTCGAAAATGAACCTCCTCGCGTGGGGGAGTTTCATCAAAGAGGTCATCCCAATTGGTAGCTGAGAGCACCTCCTCCATCTCCGCAATTGTTCGGCCCGAAGCGTAGGCGGCACCAACGATTGAACCCATACTGGTTCCCACAATAATATCCACTGGGACATGGAGAGCTTCGAGTACCTTAAGAACACCGACATGGGCAAATCCTTTGGCTCCTCCCCCCTCAAGAACAACCGCAATTTTTGGGCGTTTTTTTCCTCCGATGTTTTCTGCAACCGATACTGAAATGGTGCTCCCAAACCATACACAAAGAGCTCCCCATAAGATGAGAGGGGTGAGAAGGAATTTAGTTTTCAATAAGGAGCGTATGTGCATTTTGAATATTCCTAAAAGCAGAGAAGTTTTTTTAGTGTCAAAGTGATGAGGGTGTCGAAGATTAGATTACATGTTCAAAACGACACTCCCCCAAGGTGCCAAAAACCATAGTTCCAACTAGGCGTCAAGGTAATCACCTGGGTTAATGAGAGCGGAGATTTACAGCGATAATTGGTCAGTTTAAAGGCTCATTTCAGGTAAATTGACTCGCAATTATTGTCCCTTCTTTATCAACGAAGTTACCACATTGGCGAGTAGCTTTTCTTCTTTCATGGGTGTAAGTACCCAGTCGGATTTTCTTGTTTACGGGCAGATCTCAATGACTCAGGAGAGAAGGGTATAAACCTAAGAGACTGAATCTTTAAAAATAACTTGATAGAGATTGTTGATTATTAACTAAAGAGGAGAAAACAGAATGAAAAGGAACGTATTTCTTGCTTTATCGATTTTTGTGCTGCCAGTTATTGCCAGTGCAGAAGATGCGGCTGGGAAGCAAATTGCGACGGGAACCTCAAATGCTGTTGTTGGGGTTGTCGACGGCACCCGTGATGCGGTTGGGACGGTAGCTTCAGGAACTGAACAGGTGGTTACAGGGACTGCGGGAGTTGTTGCTAGTGGAACACGAACAGTGATGAACGAAGTAACCGGAGATCCAATAAATTCAAATACCAAAGCAGATTTAACTGCAAAAGTTAATTGCGATACTGCAAAACAGGACATTGTGACCCTTGAGAAGGAGAAAGCTTCAACGACCGATCAGGTAAAAAATGGGGTAAAGTCGGTCCTTCCAGTTACCGCTGTCGTGCGTCTCCTTTCAGGGACGTACACCGATGGAGTGAGTGTTGCTGCTGGGCAGTATAATCAAGACATTGACGGAAAGATTGCGTCAATTCGAGGTACTTGTAACGTTCACTAATTTTAGAAAGAGAGGATGCGCTGTCTTAACGGTGCCACCTCTCAATTCTTGTGTTGATAGATCGATAAACTGTTAAACTGTAATTAATTGGAGATACTATGAAACGATTTATGACTCTTCTTATTCTTGTTTGTATTTCATTTATATTTGGCTGTGCGGATAAATCTGAGAAAGTTCCCGCTCCGCAAATTTCGCAAGCGGTTACCCAGTCTCCGTATTCTGAGCCACTTGTTCGAACTGAAGAGCAACTTATTAAGATGACTGCGAAGGTAAAGGCTATCGATTTTGACAATCGAATGGTTACCTTTTTGCGATCGGATGGTCGAACTGAAAAGATGAAGGTTGATCCGTCGGTGAAGCGATTACATGAAGTTAAAGTCGGAGACTTTGTCTCAGTAGAGTACTATTCCTCTTTAGCGATCGAAGTTCGAGAGCCAACCAAATTGGAGAAATCTGTGCCAAAGGTTGTTACTGGCGTAGCGGGAAAAGCCGGTCCTGAGGAATCTCCTGCGGCAGGACTTGCTGGAAGTATCCACGCGATTGTGACCGTAGAGAATGTTAATGTTGCAACGCAACAGGTTACCGTCAAAGGACCAGAGGGTCGTTTCATTACGGTCAAGGCGAAAGATCCAAAAAATCTCGATCGCATCAAGAAGGGTGATACCATTGCGATCACTTATACGGAAGCGCTTGCCATTGGGATTGTTCCAGTTGCAGAGAAGCAGGGATAGTATCCGAGCAGGGCTATAATGAAAAAAGAAGAAGCGCTTCGGAGCATTATAGTTACACTTGTTCTTGTTGGTTGTGTTGGTTGTAGTTCAACCAACACAACCCTCAAGGCAAGTCCTGCAAAGCCAACCGCCTTTCTTGAGCACGCTGACGAAATGAAGGAAGTTCGGGGACGAGCTCCATTTAATCGAGTATGGAGAAATCCAGAAGTTCCTTCATTGACAGTGATGAGGGAAAGGTATGACAGTATTCTGATTCGTCCGGTGACACTTGCCTATCTTGGGCAAGGTGAGAAGGAGGATATTCGTGATGCTGTTCGTCGAGGGACGACGAAGGAATCAGCAGAAGATATCGCCGCTTTTATGCAAGAGGAGTTTATTCGAGCTGCGAAAGAAAGAAAGGCACTTGGTCTTCGAGTAGTCAATACGCCGAGTCCGAATACGATTATCATTGAACTCGCATTGACAGAAATTAAACCTACGCAAATAGCTGAAAACGTCGTGGGCACGGTGGGCGGAGCATTTGTGCCTGGTGCAGGAACTGCGATGAAAGTGGTTAGTAAAGGGAGTGTTGCTTTTGAGGCAAAGCTCAGGAGTGGAGATAATCAGCTGCTTCTTGGTGAAGCAGCTGATCGGGAATCAGATCCGATGACGATTATTAGCATGCGTGATTACGAGCGCTATGGGCATGCAAAAAGTGCCATTAGTGATTGGGCGAATCAGCTCATCGAACTTATGTCGACTCCGCCATCGCACACCGTCGCTGATTCCTCAACGCTTGATTGGCGGCCTTGGTGAGAAGATAATATAAACATAAAAATACATACTTTCTAAAAATTCTATGTTCAAGCGATCGGTGCGCCATCTTGTTACTTTGTTTCTTGCCATTTTTGGGATGACCGTTGTTTGTCAAATGGCATTTGCTCAGACCTCCGGTGGCGCTCATCTCTCACGGGAGGATGCTGCGGAAGACTCAGATGGTTGGACATATCGTCTGGCACCATACGTCTGGGTAACTGCCATTGATGGAGAGACGGGGGTTAAGGGGGTTTCTGCTGATGTGAGTCTCAGTATGAACGATGTTCTAGATCATCTCGATGGTGGAATCATGCTGACATTTGATGCGCGCCACGGTCGGTTCAGTATTAACACAGATTTTATCTGGGCAAAGCTTACAGACTCCAGTCCCACACCTCGGCAGATAGTTTTTACTGATGCTGAGTTTGATTTAAGCGAGATTCTATGGACCGAGACACTTGGGTATACGGTGATCAGCGAAGACCGAGCATCTCTTGATCTGTTAGCAGGAATGCGGCTTGCTTATATTGATGTCGATCTCGATCTTAATGGCGCGATGCTTCCTTCGGGAGCAGGTGTTGAGTCGCGGAATTTTTCTGAAGATGAAACTTGGGTTGATCCGATAATTGGAGCACGTACGCGAATACAGATCGTGGATGCCTGGTTTGTGAACTTCATGGGTGATATCGGCGGGTTTGGTGCCAATTCAACGCTTACCTGGCAAGCGGTGAGTCTTCTTTGTTACGAAATCTCTCCAACGAGTATGTTTGCTGTAGGGTATCGAGCTTTGGGTTACGATCATGATCGTAATGGTTTTAAGTATGATCTCACTATGCATGGTCCAGTTCTGGGCGGTGAGTTGAGATTCTAAAGGGTGTAAAGCCTCTTCTCAGGGCGCTAAAGACAAATTTCTCTCAAGGGAGGGGTCTTTTCCGAGAGCCTGCTGGATCCAGGTACTAAAAGATTGTGAGGAAGGGGCTTCTTTTGTGTAGCGCCAGATAAGTGTGTCAAGGGTAGGATGACCTTTGAAGAAACTTTGTAAACGGCGCTCAAAGCGAAAGAATCCATACCGAGGAGATAGCTGATCGAGGGCCTCTTCTCTTGTTCCCCCGTTCTGTTCCAAGATCCAAACTGCGGCAGCAAATCCAGAACGGTGTGTTCCGCTTGAGCAGTGAACAAGAATTGGAAGAGCTGCTGTTTTATACACTTGTAGCAACGCATTCATCTCATCTAATCTCGGAATAGTGGAACTATGAAATCGAATGTGTCGATAGTTCACTTTCAACGCTGTTGTATAATCGGCTTCTCTATGGCCTGAGGGGTCCGGATCGTCATCACCAAGGCGGAGATCAATTACGGTTTTAATCCCATTCTCTTGTAGTACCTCCTGAAAACGATGTGGTGACATCTCTCCTGATCGATAGAACTTTCCAGGTACGACTTCGTGCAAGTTGTTTGAGAAACTTATTGCAGAAACGTAACCTGAAGTTTCTGCGGCACTAGTAATCATGCTCGAAACATCGTCTGCAGTAGCAAGGCAGAATATTGTCATTAAGCAAAGAAATAGCGGCATAAATATCCGATCAGATTTACAGGGAGAACCAGTCGCTATCGAAAGAGCAACTCGCCAGCCGAAATAGCAACAAGCACCTGTAAGAATAAAGAGAAAAAAACTTTCCGAAGCAATATGGATTGCATTTTCTCCTTCGCCAATATCGACTAAAATATCACCCAGTGAAAATAAAGGGAGAAGGGAGATAACACCAACCAACCAATACTTCCGAGCAAATTTTAGAGCTCTCATCGTATAAGCACCAAATGATTTTTGAAAATTATATCGTTGATTACCATACAGCAGGAGTGCTGAATGCGCCAGAAAGCACAAATGTTTAGTGAAAACAGGCTAAAAAGCGCAGAAAGTGTTCTCAGGGTTTCGCTAGAGCAACAGCGTTTCAACGCGATAACCGAATAAAATTTTTTCGCATTCCGCCCAGGAGAAAATAGTAAACGGCCCATCCTGTGAAGCGACGAAAGCAAGAGCATCACGTTGATCATAGGTAAACTGTGCTGCAGAGAGGTGTCTTGTTCCACCTAATTCTGTAGGAGGAATCCTTCGTAACTCAGCTCCCATCGTGGGCTCAGTGATGGCAAGAACTTCGACAGGAGAAGATCGGTGAGGACGAACAATTTTAGCGCCAAACGCGAGCACCTCAAAGTCATCTGTAATAACGGTCGCACCATCAATGGCAGTCAACCCAGCCACTGCGTCAATTGAGCGAGAGAGCGCCTCTCGCCAAGGACGTTGTTCCCGCATCTCAGGAGCTTCTCGAACCATCGTAGCGAGTTCAGAATAAGGAGGGAAAACAGAATAGGAAAGTGGTTGAGCAATGGATTCGCGCCAGGCGTCAGTTCCGCTTGGAACTACAAGCAGCGATCCTCCTCGTCCATGAGCACGCATTGAGACGGCAAGCCTGATCAGCACATGAGAGGATTCCGATCCGGTAAAATTTTTAAAATCAGAACCAAAGAGAGATCCCAATACAGAAGGGCATCCTGGCAGATTCGAGAATTTGTTATCTAGTATCTTAATTTGATCAGCTTCAAGTACGGCTACGTTAATAAACTTTGCCGCCTCATCACTCCACCGGTGTTTCACTACCAGTAGTCCAGGAGCAACGGTCTCAACAACAAAGCAGAGCGTTGGCAGTGAACGTGTCGCGCCCCATATATGCAAATTGCCATCTATCTGCCATGCCCCCAGATGAATGCCAGGTCGTTCGACTCCGGGAGCAACACGGGTAAGGGTCATCGGGCTAAGTGAAAGGGGTTTCTCAAAGATGAGAGAAGGAACTGCTTGTTCTGGCGGAACAAAAGCGATTGAGATTCGCGGAGGATGTTGCTCCTCTCTTCGTAAGCTAGTCCAAAACGCGGCATCAATAATCTGTTCGATCACTTTGCTGTCGGGAAGCGGAGCTAAATTATACTGCGGAGCTAAGGTGCGCTGCGGAGCCAAATTGTACGGGAGTTGTTCTTTTGCCGCCAAATGATGAGAGGCAAAATGGGTATGCAATCTCTCTGCTACAAGGCGCGCTGCTGGATAACCGGGGTTGCTCATGGCGCTACCATACAGGAATACAATGAAGAAGCATAATGGATTGAGATCCTGCGTTTTTTTGATCACAACTCCCTCTTCCACTAGGAAGATCTAAGTGATATTTGGCAGGGAAACGGTTTAAATATTGGATTCTAGGATGAGAATGAGAACAGTATACTTATTACTTTTACTCAGCGGGTGTTCGATCAAACAACTGCCGTTTGAGTATAGCGATTCTCACCCCGCAAGCCCAAATGCTCCTCAAGCGCCAGTATTTCCCATTGTTATTGAAAACGGCTCGCTGATTAACGAAGAGCGCTCGGAGGTAGGGAGCCGAGAGAGGAGTCATGTTCGACACGAGAGCGTGAAGGACGAAGGAAGTCGCTGATGAATCATCAATCCTTGCGAAAAAGTTTTCTTTTGATCTGGTTTTTTACTTGTGGAAGCTGTGCGCAGTTTGATCATCGTACAGGTTTTCAGAATATTGAAAGTATAGTTTCAGATCGAACGGGGATGGAGGTTCGATGGAATCAGGGCACGGAGGAGGATCTGTTGACGGCCCAGGCGGTGAGTCGACTTCTTGAAACTGAGTTGCGAATGGATGAGGCGGTTCAGATTGCATTGTTAAATAATCCACACCTACAAGCACGCTATGAAGCGCTTGGTGTTTCTCAGGCAGAATTGGTGCAAGCGGGACTTTTAAGAAACCCTGTTTTTGAAGCGGAAGTGCATTTTGAAGGAAGTGGAATCGGTACGGGAACCAATCTCAACCTTATTCAAGACTTCGTCAATCTCTTTCAACTTCCTACACGAAAAAAAATCGCCTCTCTCAGATTTGAAAAAGAACAGCTTGAGATCGTAGCTTTGATTTTTGATTTAGCAAGCGAAGTAAAAATCGCCTATTTTTCCCTTCAAGGGGCGGAGGAGATGCTTGCTCTTCGAAGAGCAATTGTTAAGGGACTTCAGAGCATGGTCGAAATTGTAAAACGTCAGCATCAGGCTGGGAACGTTACCGATCTTGATGTTGCTACAGAACACTCCGTGTATATTAAAGCAAAACTGGATTTGGCACAGGCCGAAGCAGATGCGCTTCAAGATCGTGAAAAATTAAATCAGCTTATGGGTCTTTGGGGAAAAGATATGTTGTGGAAGATTCCTCCTCGTCTCCCGGAGTTGCCGAGTGAAGAGATACCACTTGAGGATCTTGAAGCGCTCGCGGTAACGCGTCGTATAGAGCTTGATGCTTCAAGAAAGGAAATTGAGATGCTTGGATTAACGCTTGGGTTGACAGAAAGTTTTAGACTTATTCCCGAATTCACGCTTGGAGTGGATTTGGAAGGGGAGAGTGATGGAAGTGTGATGGTCGGCCCAAACTTTGATTTTCCAGTTCCGATCTTTGATCAGGGGAAGACTCATATTGAAAAAGCAAAAGCACAACTTCGTCAAGCGCAGAAAAATTACTACGAACGTGCACTCAAGATTCGCTCCGAAGTTCGAACTGCACGAAATCAGATGCTCTCCTTTCGTGCGCGCACAGAATATGCAAAGAAATTTTTAATTCCTTTAAGCCAACAGATCGTTCGTCAGTCACAACTAGAATATAATGCAATGCTGCTCTCTGTTTTTCAACTTGTTAATGCCAAAAAAAACGAGATTGAAGCGGGGAGTGTCTATGTTGAATCTTTGAGAGGGTACTGGCTTGCCCGGGCCGCTCTTGAGAATGCAGTTGGAGGAAGTTTAACAAGATGATCAATATTTTTGGATGGAAGTTCTCGTTATTGTTTGGATGGGCAATATTTTTAGGTTCGCAAATGGCGTGGAGCCAAGATGAGCACAAGGGGCATAAAACTCTTACGAGAGAGGCTCAAAATCTCGGCTATACTCCGGTTGAGACACCAAATGGCTCAACCCTTTCTTGGCGAGTTATCGATGGTATAAAAGTGTATCACCTCATCGCTGAACCCGTGAAGAGAGAGTTTGCTCCTGGACTGGTGATCGATGGTTGGGGTTATAACGGACAAACTCCGGGTCCAACGATTGAAGCGGTTGAGGGGGAGCGAGTGCGCATTTATGTGACGAACAAATTACCAGAACCAACCAGTGTGCACTGGCATGGAGTGTTTCTCCCAAATGGGATGGACGGTGTCGCCGGGCTTACTCAAAAGTATATTCAACCAGGGGAAACTTTTAAATATGAATTTCTTCTCAAGCAACACGGTACTTTTATGTATCACCCACATTTTGATGAAATGACACAGATGGCACTCGGGATGATGGGAATGTTTGTTATTCACCCTCAAATTGCTGAGTCCCCAAAGATTGATCGTGATTTTGTAATCATGTTAAGCGAATGGAAGATACGCCCTGGTACTTCTCGCCCCGATCCGACAGAGATGACCGATTTTAATATGCTTACAATGAACAGTAAGGCATTTCCGGGCACAGCGCCGCTTGTCGTTCGCACCGGACAGCGGGTGCGGATTCGGTTTGGAAATCTTTCCGCTCAGGATCATCACCCAATTCACCTCCATGGGTATAGCTTCAAAGTCACTGCAACAGATGGTGGACGATTACCCGAGTCTGCACAATGGCCCGAGTCTACCGTGCTTGTGCCGGTAGGAACTACGAGAGATATAGAGTTTGTCGCGAATGTCCCGGGCGACTGGGCGATTCATTGTCACATGACGCACCATGTAATGAACCAAATGGGACATGGGGTGCCAAACTTCCTTGGTGTAAATACAGAGGGGATCGATGCTCAAGTTCAAACTCTTTTGCCTGACTATATGACGATGGGGAGTACTGGAATGGGTGAAATGGCAGAGATGAATATGCCTGCGCCTAAAAATAGTATTCCAATGAAAGGGGGAGAGGGGCCTTTTGGGGTCATTGATATGGGTGGAATGTTTACGGTTATCAAAGTGCGCGATCATCTCACCACCTATAAAGATCCAGGTTGGTTCAAACACCCGGCAGAAACGGTGGCAAGGGAAGCTTCAGAGTCGGAAGTAGAAAAAGACTTAGGCATAAAGCAAGTAAAAAACTCAAAAAAGAAACCTGCTGTGCATAAACACTAAAATTATTAATAAGTTTGAGGGGTGCAATTTATTGGAGGTGGCCTGATCAAGATCAGAGAACGTTCTTTGGGATGAGTTATAATAAAAATGCCGCTGAGCTTTTAAAGAGGTTACTTTTTAAAAGCAATTTATTACTTCAACACGACTTACCAGTTGTTCTTTGAAGTAACTAAAAAGTAAGCGACGAAACCCGGGATCGAAAGATCTCCGGGTTTTTTTGTACGAAGAGAGCGTTATTGAAAATTTCCGCCTGGAATAGAGAACGCATTTAGAATTACCTTAAGAGTTCACCTAGAAAATGGGCGTCCCCGTAGCACGCAGATGGGCGTGCTACGGGGAGCTATATTTCCAATGACCAAATTATGCGACTATTTTCAGGCCGATAACTCTGTCATTAAACCGCTCCGATCCGGGAAGTCCGATCACGAGGTAGCCACGGGGGTGATCTCTGATCACTGACACCTTTGGCCACTCGACGGCATCGTCTTCAGATCGACTCACCGTTACCCAGACAGGGGTCACCTGTGCGCTCTCTTCCCCTCGAACAAGGAGAACGACGGTTTTTGTCGTCTCTTGACAGAAGGAGTCTGGCGATTTTTGTGGCACACGAACCCATACCTCCTTACTACCTTCGGCTACCGCAAGTACTTGGCCGCCCTCACTCAGCGCACCAACGATAAGAACTTCCTCCAGGCTTTCAAAACGGGGGAAAAAGAGGCCTTGAAGGGTGAGTTTCACAAATTCCCGTTTTTCGCCGATCCGCACACGTTGACCTGAGCAACGAATTCCAAAGAAGGAATCTCCCTCCAATGAAATAGCGCCAAACCGTTCCCACAACTGAACTGCCGAGAATGTATTCCCTCCGGGAAGTGCCCCGCCTAGGCAGGTGAGGAGCTTAGCGCCGTGCTTTTTATGGAGCTTTTCCACGGTTCCAATTTTCTGAGGACCCCCGAACTGTTCAGAGGAATCAAAAATTAACGAGCTGAGCGACCGAAATTCATTTTCCAAAGTCTGCCAAGGCGTAGTCTTGTCGTCTTTGCGAAAAAACAGAAAAAACGGCTCCTGTTTTCCCTCACGCAGTATTTGCAGAACCCACCAATGCCTCAGGATAAAGCGGGTTGCAGCCGTTAGAGCTTCGCTCTCATCTGTCATCGCCAGAGAGCACTCCTTCTCAATCTCCTCAGTATCAACACGAAGGAAATCTTCGATGGAGTATAGCTTCGTGAGCCAAATAAGCGTTGCGCCGACGCTAGCGGTTCCTTCCAGATTGTCGAGATAAAGTCCATGTGGCCCGTAGTGAACGATCGACCAGGACCTCTCCGAATCTGCTACGTTCTTGGCAGTAACCTGAAAACTTGCCAGGGGATAGGTGTCGTTGTTGTGATCGTTTCTAGGCCTTGGATCAACGGTATAATTTTCAAAAAACCAACGGTTCGCCCCGGCCGAACTAGCTAAAATCCTAACGAGTTCATCTTTGGAGATGGGACGAACGTCTAGAGCAGATAAGATGTCATTCGTTACCGACTCGGAAGTAGATACGGAATTAATGTGCACTGCGTCGAGTCGTCGTCGTCGTCCACTGCCAGAGATCTTTACCGTACTCTTCCCGATGGTTTCAACAATGGGAAGATTTGGAAACCCCAAGTGGGTTACCACGTCTCGAATCTCAGACAGTGAGGCGTTTCTTGCGTAGTTTTCGACCGTCAAAGGTTGGCCTAGCACCCTCGAGATCAGAAACAATCCCTCGGGAAGAACCAGTGGGTCGCTAATTTCAATGGTGCTAGAAGTATTCCACTGATGTATTCTTACTTTGTTGTTTTCGACCAAAGACCAACGCAAGGTAGATTCCCCGCGCTTTCTCCCTTCCTGTTCGGGCCAATTTTCGCCATCCCAGGTAACGATTACCCTTCCATCTTTTTTCTCAATTCCTATCAAAATCCTAATCATGAGACCTCTCCTTCGGGGTAGAGCACTCGCTCTACCAAACCATATGATCACACCCCTGAGTCCGCGCCTGCGGACTCACTTGCGCCTGCAAGGTTCAAAGTGGACCATCAAGAAAACTCTGCAGCAAAAAAATTTACAGCAAGAAGTCCTCTTGATGGCCCACTTTGTAGCCCTTGAAGAGTCATACCCTTGGAGAGTCATGATTGTTTGGTCTGAGAGATATTTGTGTAGCAAAGAGTCTAAAAAAAGAACCTACTTAAATGCGTTCTCTTTAATCGGTTCGAACGCCCGATTAAAGAGAACAAAGTTTTCTACCCGATGTGGAGATTCAAAAGGAAATAACATTTCTAGAATATGCCAGGCAGTTGGAAAATACAATGAGGGCTAAGACAGTCTAAATCTCACTTTTTACCCATCTCAAGTGGTCATTCCATAAAGGGAAGAATATCTACTTTGATCGCCTCGCGCATTTCTTTCTCAAGAGATTGTAATCTCTCTTTTGATAAGGGAAGCTTTTCATCCATATATCGCTGAGCTACTGCAAGTGATTTTGATCCCTCCTTGGCAAAGTGATCAGAATATACTTGTACATCAGCAATTTTTCCTTCTTTATCCGTTTGAACCGCGAGGGTGGGAGTTCCATAATTGACCCACTTAATGGCCGCATTGAGCTCCTTCTCGGTCAGGTCCTTGTAAAACCCCTCGTTTGTTTTAAGGGTAAATTTCATAGCATCGTTTTGGGCTCCAAGGGCTGACCTAACTTCGACATCAAAATTTGTTCCTACAACGACACTTCGTAAATCATGGAGCTTTGATGCATTCCCTTCAAGCCAGGCACCTGCTCCAAGTTCGATCATCTTTTTCTCAAATGATTCTCCTATTTCTCTATTGAATTTTTCGTCTGTAGAAGGAAGTGTTAATGCGCTCAGGTCATGTCTATCAATTGTTTTATCAACCCAACCTTTCTCAACTTCCGCCACTGCAGAGTAATGGCTATTGAGAGCATAGGCAGCTGCTCGAAGTGGGGGTGGGAGGTTAATATTGGTTTCAGCATCTTTTAATTCTGAAGGCGACAACTCCAAGTCGTAATTGGTGTTAAGTTCTCGAAAGGTGGCTGAGATAGTGTGAGAGGCGATGTCGGATTTGCTTTTATCAATGGCTTGGGTGTTTGAGTTCTTTTCAGTTTTAGTTTGTCCTGCTGTTTGATTCATTTGTGGCATAAATACTCCATCATCTCTCTTTTAAGGCGATATAGTTAACCTTTTCCTCATTATCTATTATGCATCGTGTTTAGAAAAATGAAGCATCTAGTGATTGGAGGTAAGATCTTGACACAATTCATATAAACAGGGAGAGAGGATTAAGCTTTTTAGTAGGAAAAAGCTGGAGAAGGGTTAGGGGAGAAAAAACATGAGTGCTGTGGTCAATTGCGCGTCGTATTCTGGTGGTCGACGTATTGGTAATCTAGAAATTGATAAAATCCACGATGCGCTCA
Source organism: uncultured Bdellovibrionales bacterium (assembly GCA_964505555.1). Taxonomy (GTDB): domain Bacteria; phylum Bdellovibrionota_C; class UBA2361; order SZUA-149; family CAZDIO01; genus CAZDIO01. Next base: position 10,168 of record CAZDIO010000120.1, on the reverse strand, counting down.
GAGATCCTAAGCAATTTGTGTGGATTGGGCTCCATGAGCCTGATGAAGAGCTTCTTCAACGAGTTCAACGGGAGTTTAGTCTCCATGATCTCGCTATTGAAGATGCACACCGCGCACACCAACGACCAAAAATAGAGGTCTACGGGAATACTCTTTTCATCGTGATTCGTACGACCCAATTTCACGAGTCAGGACAGAGTTATGAATGGGGAGAGACCCACTTTTTTGTAGGTGCAAACTTCATCGTTTCTGTTCGACACGGTGCATCAACCTCATATGTAGATGTTCGCACGAGATGTGAAAATGCCCCACAGCTCCTTACTAAAGGGCCAGGTTTTGTTCTCTATGCGTTAATGGATTCCATTGTTGACCGGTACTTTCCTCTGGTAGAGATGATGGAGCAGAAACTTGATGAGCTTGAGGATCGCATCTTCGGTGAAACAACCAAGCGTGCTACGACTGCTGAGCTTTATGAATTTAAACGTATGCTCATTGATGTGCGTCGAGCGATCTCTCCGCTGGTTGATGTTTGTAATCGACTGATGCGGTATGATAATGAACTTATTCCTGAAGACACGAGACCATATTTTCGGGATGTCTGTGATCACTTAATACGACTCAATGAGATGGTTGATAGTTTACGAGAGCTCCTGAACACTGCAGTGGAGGCAAATCTCTCACAAATCTCGATCTCTCAGAACGAGGTTACAAAACGTCTTGCGGGGTGGGCTGCAATTATTGCAGTGCCGACGATGATCGCCGGTATTTATGGAATGAACTTTCGGTTTATGCCGGAATTAGAATGGCGTTATTCCTATCCGGTAATTTTGTCGTTTACGGTTGGGTTCTGTGCATACCTTTACCACCGATTTAAGCGTTCAGGGTGGTTTTAAAAAAGTATTGTTATTTGCTCAACATCAAATACTGCTGTTTCATTGATAAAAACGTTGCCCGTGACACGTTGTGATGCCCTATGATAGGTTGAAAGCCGTTACGAAAGGAGCTTTCCTTGCGAGGCTCAGTTCTAACGAAGAAGCTCAGGAGGGCTGAAATAGAAGTACTGAAAAAGGTAAAGGAGGAGTGAGGAAGGTAACGTGATGCTGAGAAAACTAAACTCTCTTTTTTTTCTATGTCTAGCTATCGTTTGTCTTTCTACGATAGCGTGCGAACGAACATCAGAGCCTTATGCAGCAAAGAAGGATCAACCCGAAGGTGCGCCGAAGTATACGGTGAATGAAAGCGTTTCGGTTGTCAGTAGGGATACAAATATTGAAGAGGTTGCCCCAAAAGGTGCGTCAGCACTTCCTGATGGAGCCGCACTCTTCGCAGCAAACTGCGTGGCGTGTCACCAAGCAAATGGCCAGGGTGTCCCGGGAGTATTTCCTCCTCTTGATGGGAGCCCTTATGTGACTGATAATGTCGATCGCATGGGCGCGATTATGATCTATGGACTTATGGGCCCGATCTCAGTCAAGGGAACGGTATATAATAATGTCATGGCCCCAATGGGAAGCACGCTTAATGATGCGCAACTTGCAGCCATTGCGTCCTATGTGAGAAGTGCTTGGTCCAATAAGGCTGAGCCAGTTGATCCCGCGGTCTTTACGAATTTAAGACAAAAGTGGGGGACACGAGGTCCGTTTGCAATAACGGAACTTGGTGAAGAAAAATCACAGTTGAATAAAATCACAGTTGAATAAAATTATAATGGTTTGGCAACGCCTCACGATGTGCAGTAGGCCGCTTTTTGTCGCTCATGAGTTGCCTAAAGAGATTACATAATTTGTGGTTCGCGTAAGATTTGCACCGAGTCCAACAGGGCCGCTTCATATTGGAGGCGCGCGTACGGCGCTGTTTAACTACCTCTTTGCGCGGGCAAAGGGTGGAAGTTTCATTCTTCGTATTGATGATACCGATGTTGAGCGTTCTCGAAAGGAATACGAGGAAGATATTGTACGTGGTCTTGAGTGGTTAGGAATCTCTTGGGATGAGGGACCAGGTCAGGGAGGGGCAAGTGGTCCTTATAAACAGTCTGAGCGAACAGCTTTTTATCAAAAAGCAGGTGAGAAATTACTTGCTGATAAGAAAGCGTATCAAGATAAAGAAGGAACGATTCGGCTTCGCTATCCAGCGACTGAGGTGATCGTTGACGATCGTATCTGTGGAGAGTGCAAATTTTCTGTTTCCTCGCTTGGGCCGGAGCCGGTTCTTTTTCGGGCGGATGGGAGTCCCACGTATCATCTTGCCTCCGTAGTAGATGATATTGAGATGAAAATTAGCCATGTCATTCGTGGACAAGATCATCTTACGAATACCGCAAAGCATGTCTTTCTTTTTCGTGGCTTGGGGCATGAGCCACCAACGTTTGCACATCTTCCTTTGATCTTAGGAAAAGAAGGGGGGAAGCTTTCGAAGCGAAATAGTGAAGCGCTTGTTTCTGTGCGCGAGTTTCAAGAAGCGGGGTATCTCCCAGAGGCGCTCTTAAACTTTATGATGCTCCTTGGTTGGTCGCATCCAGAGGCGCTTGAGCAGATCTCACTTGATGAGGCGATGAAGAGTTTCTCTCTTGAGCGTGTTGGAAAAACCGGCGCGATCTTTGATTCAGCAAAACTTAACTGGCTAAATGGGTGGTGGCTTCGTCACCTTCCCATTGAGAAAGTGGCTGAAGAGGGGCTTGCCTTTAGTGGTGAGTATAAAGATCAAATTCTTCATCGTGGGGAGAGGTTTTGGAGAGAGTTTGTGCTTGAATTACGGGACTCGATGGAGCTTCTTGCTGACATAAGGGGGCTTTTGCAACTGGTGTTTTCTATAGAGCTGGATCTTCATGATGAGGCGAAGGAGCTTCTTCAAACAGAGGGGTCAGAGCGGGTGGTTCAGGTAATTTCTCAATGGATAAGGGTGCTAGAAGAGCACTCTCCGGAGCCAGATAAGGAAAGTTATACAAAGGAGCAGTTTTCTCAGCTAAGTGCCTTATTAAAAAAAGAGGTTGGATTTGGTGGAAAACCACTTTTTCAAGCATTGCGGATTGCTGTGATGGGAGCCCTCTCAGGACCAGAATTAAAAGTGCTTGTGCCGTTAATCTCCCAAAATACCCTTTATAAACGGGCAAAACTTACGCTGGAAAAAGTAAAGAATTTAGGGTAGAAGCATTGGATTTTCGAGAGAGGAGGATTTATGTCTGTTTTAGGGGAAATAAAGAAAAGAGAACATCAAGAAGTTGTTTTTCATCAAGATAAGCAAACCGGCGTTCTTTCAATAACCGCGATTCATGATACCACGCTTGGTCCTGCGTTGGGTGGATGCCGGATGAGAAAGTATGCAAGTATCGAAGAAGCTTTATACGATGTTTTAAAACTTTCTGAGGCGATGACATATAAGAACTCTCTTGCGGGTCTTAATGTCGGCGGTGGAAAGTGTGTCCTTCTTACTGATCATACAGTACAGGAAGGAAGAAAGGGTATCTTTCAGAACTTTGGTAAGTTTCTTAACACCCTTAATGGCCAATATATCACTGCTGAAGACATGGGAACTTCAGTAAGTGATATGAGCACGATTCAATCGGTCAGTAAGTTTGTTTGTGGTCGTGACCCAAAAGATGGCGGTGGAGGAGATCCCTCACCATATACTGCCCAAGGGCTCTTTGCTGGAATTCGCGCCTGTCTTGAGAGGTATTTTGGATCTGGTGACTACAAGGGAAAGCATTTTGTCATTCAAGGTGTTGGACACGTGGGTGAGCGGATCGTCAAGCTCTTAGCAGAGGCGGGTGGAAAGCTGACGATCTATGACACAAGTTCAAAGGTAACTGCTCGCGTATGTAAGGAATATGGTGCAGAAGCAACAACAGGAGAGCAGATAATGTCTCTTCCATGTGATGTCTTTGTTCCCTGTGCCGTTGGGGGGATCATCAACGCTCAAACAGTAAATAAGCTTCAATGTAAGATTGTCGCTGGTGCTGCAAATAATCAGCTTGAGGGGGGAGATACAGAAACGATCCTCTCTGCGCGTGGAATCATGTATGCCCCAGATTTTGCAATCAATGCTGGTGGGGTCATCCTCTGTGCTGACGAGCTTGAAGAGGGGGGATTTACACCAAAACGGGTCAATGAGCGGGTGGAACAAATTTACCACACCGTCTCTAAGATCCTCGATGAGTCCAAAAAAACCTCAATCGAAACGGGCAAGATCGCAATCAGACTTGCAAAAGAACGAATCGAGAAGGCCCGAAAGTAAGCTATTCTATTAAGCTTCTGTTAGATTTGAACACAGAGTTTCACAGGGTTACACAGAGTTACACAGAGTTAAATTTAAAAGCCTTTTTTCTTTACTCTGCGTAACCCTGTGAAACTCTGTGTTCAATTAAGAACCGGTAACATTCTACATAAAAAACGCTCGCGGTTGCCCCCATGTCCCTTCCACTCTCAATTTGCTAAAATGCCCTCCTCAGCAGATCAGCGAAGAAAAAAGCAGCCAGTATGGAAAAATCAGGCCGACCAGAGAGTTTTCGGCGGCTTCAGGCCACGGAGCGTTTTAAGTTGGTAAGCCCCTACGAGCCAAAAGGGGATCAACCAAAAGCTATCGCGCAGATCCTTGCCAATATCGAAAAAGGTGTGGAGCGACAGGTCCTTCTTGGGGTCACCGGATCAGGAAAAACATTTACCGTTGCAAACGTTATTGAAAACCTCAATCGTCCTGCTCTCGTTCTTGCGCATAATAAAACCCTTGCGGCGCAGTTATATTCAGAGTTTCTCGAGCTATTTCCAGAAAACGCTGTTCGTTACTTTGTTAGTTACTACGATTACTTTCAACCAGAAGCCTACGTTCCAGCAACCGATACCTATATTGAGAAGGATTCCTCGATCAATGACGAGATCGATAAACTCCGCCACGCAGCAACAAAAGCGCTTCTTGAACGGCGAGATGTGATTATTGTAGCTAGCGTAAGTTGTATCTATGGATTGGGAGATCCGAAGAGTTACTTTGATCTCATGCTCTACCTTGAAGAGCATGACCAGATCAGCAGAACTGATGTGCTGAGAAAACTCGTCTCTCTTCAGTATGTAAGAAATGATATTGATTTTACCACCGGCACCTTTCGGGTGCGTGGAGACGTGGTCGAGGTGTGTCCCGCGTCAGAAAGTGAGCGGAGTTTACGAATTGAGTTTTTTGGAGATGAGGTAGAAGCACTCAGTGAGATTGATCGCCTTACCGGGAGGGTGCTTAGCAAACTAAAAAATATCTGTATCTACCCCGCAAGTCACTTTGTAACGAGTAACGAGAAACGAGAACGAGCGTTAGTAACCATTCGAGAGGAACTTCAAGAGCAACTTCCAGCACTTCATGCCAAAGGGAAGGTGCTTGAAGCGCAACGGCTTGAACATCGAACGCTTTATGACCTGGAACTTCTAGAAGAGATGGGGTTTTGTCCTGGGATTGAAAACTATTCGCGACATCTTACGGGACGTGCTGCTGGTGAACCCCCACCAACGCTGATTGATTATTTCCCCGATGACCTTATTGTTTTTATCGATGAAAGTCACGCTACTATCCCGCAACTTGTAGGGATGTTTCGAGGAGATCGCTCCCGAAAGCAGACCTTAGTGGATTACGGCTTTAGACTTCCAAGCGCTCTTGATAATCGACCATTAACGTTTGAGGAGTTTGATAACAAAGGAAATACCCGTGTCTATGTTTCTGCAACCCCTGCGGAGTTTGAAGTTGTTGATAGTGGAAATACGATTGTTGAACAGATTATTCGTCCGACGGGACTTCTTGATCCACAGATCGAGATTCGACCAGCAAGAAATCAGGTTGAGGATTTTCTAGGTGTTATTCATGAAGTTACCAAGCGAAATGAACGAACGCTGATTACGACGCTGACAAAGAAGATGGCAGAAGATCTTACCGAGTATTACCGTGGGCTAGGCATACGGGTGAAGTATCTTCATTCCGAGGTGCACACCCTGGATCGAATTGAACTGATTCGGGGGCTTCGAAAAGGGGAGTTTGATGTGCTTGTAGGGATTAACCTGCTTCGAGAAGGACTCGATCTTCCAGAGGTGAGTTTAGTGGGGATCATGGATGCGGACAAGGAGGGGTTTCTCCGTTCAGAAACGAGCCTGATTCAAACGATCGGCCGTGCGGCGCGACATCAAAATGGGGTGGTCATTCTCTATGCCGATCAAATCACACAATCTATTCGAAAAGCGATGCAGATTACAGAAAAAAGACGTGCTGTTCAGGATCGCTATAATGTTGAGCACGGGATTACCCCTCAGAGTGTGTCTCGGGCACCTGAGGCGTTGATGGTTTCAAGAGAGGAGTTAGATGAGATTGCGAACCTCCCCGCACAGTTTATGAAAGCTCCACGGGATATTCCTCGCGACCGGGAGGGGTGTAAGAAGCTTATCTTTGAACTTCGTAAGGAGATGGAGAGGCTTGCAAAAGCACTGGAGTTTGAACAAGCAGCCGCGCTTCGGGATCAGGTGATTGTGGTTGAGAAGTATATGCTTTCGCTTTAGGAAGATGGTGGGGAAAGACAATAAAATAAAAGACAATAAAATAATAAGAGGAGGGAGTTGTGCCCGATACCGATAATGCTGGTAGGCACCAGTTAACCTCCCTAATAGCCCTCATCAGTAGCTCTTTGTCAGCTAGTATGAATGAGTTCCGACTTTGGTTTCCCCTGCTTGTGCTAACCCGGACTATCCGCAGTTGGGTGGGCAAAAACCACGCTTTGTGGAACACAACTTATGCGGGTAGGTAATATGTTGGGGCACAGCTTTTCCACCTAATCGGGGCCGATCCTCTCACCTTTGACACAGCATTACGTCGATTCTTGCCTACGACAACAAACGACGTAATGACTGGAAAAGTCTTTATAGGAGTAAGTATTAAACAAAAAAACCTAACGGCTAAACAACTCCTTCCCATATGATAAAGTAAAGAACAAAAATAATTACAATATTTATATCAAATAATGTTTTTATTCAATATGGCAGGCCTAGGAAATAATAAGAAAGTGGTTAAAATAAAGAGCTCTTCAATAAATAACCTAATAAAGAAATAAAAATCCCCTGTGTTGTTTGATAGTTGCATAGATTGCAAAAACTGAGAGATAGAGGCACAAAAAGCCTTTTAAGGGGAGGGAGTCGTTGCTTCGACCGATACAAACGTTTGGCCTCAAAGACTGAAAGGCACAAAGCGCTGATGGTGTACACGCAGCAGACATCCCTGTCTTTATTGGTGTTGCCGTATGCAAGTGTTTCGTGATGCGTATGACGTGGCCGCATCTAACTAATCCAGTCGCAAGTGCAGAGCACCGCTCCCCCGGGCAAAACCCTTTACGTTCACCCGCTGTTGTCAAAATGGGGTGAACTCTGTGACGTGCCATTGCGTCGATTTTTGCCTGCACAAGCAATAAGCGACGCAATGCACAGTCAAACTAGGGGAGCGAGGGACCAGGGATAAAGCTAAAAAACTCTACAAAACCGAAAAGGCTAAACGACTCCTTCCCATATGAAAAAAAATAAAGATCAATGTAGGTAAGATAACCTTCTATACCGAAGTAAGGTTTTTATCAAGTAAAATGATGAGCAATTTCTAAGCAAGTTTCCCAAGTAGCGAAAAGCGCTCAGAAAATTCTATGAAAGAATTTAAGGTCGACATTCTTTCTCGAGTAAGGATCCGAACACTTCCCGGAAAGCCTGGGGTGTATCTGATGAAAGATCCCGAGGGGAAGATACTCTATGTCGGAAAGGCAAAAAACCTCAAAGCGCGAGTTCGGAGTTACTTTGCAGCGGGGGATGATCGTCATAACGTGCAGTTTCTTCTAAAGAAGGTGCACACGATCGATACCCTTGTGACCCATGATGAGCGCCAAGCACTTGTGCTTGAAGCTGATCTAATCAAGAAACATAAACCTCGCTACAATATCCGCCTTAAGGATGACAAAGCCCATTACCTAGTAAGGGTAGATCTCAGCCAAGATTGGCCACGTCTTGAGCTTGTTCGTCGTGTCAGTAACGATGGGGCACGATACTTTGGGCCGTTTGCCTTTGGATATGAGCTGCGGATGATGCTTGAGGTGATCAAGAGATCGATCCCCCTTCGAAGCTGTTCAGATAAGGTGCTTCATAACCGGGTAAGGCCATGCCTTGAGTTTCAAATTAAACGGTGCGTTGCTCCTTGTTGTTTAGAAGTTGATCGCGCGCACTATCTCCACTGGGTGATGCAAGCAATTGCGATCCTTGAGGGGAAAAATAAAGCGGTTATTACTCAGCTTGAAGGAGAGATGTTACGAGCAAGTAAGGAGGAGCGCTTTGAGGATGCGGCAACGATTCGTGATCGGTTGCTGGTCTTAAAAAAAGTTGCCGCGGATAAGCCAGTAACGGCGGTGACCTTTGGTGCTCGAGATGCCATTGGTTTTTACCGAGATGGTGCCAATGTTGAGATCACGGTGATGAAAGTAAGAAACGGAAGACTCTTTGGAGCAAAAACGTTTGGATTTACTGATGTGGAGGTTCCCGATGTGGAGGTTCTCTCCTCGTTTCTTAGTCAGTACTATATCGATGGCGAGGAGTTTCCCGATGATATCCTCATCTCTTTTTTGATAGATGACATTCGGGTGAGAGAGGAGCTCTATAGTGAAAAAGCAGGTCATCGGGTTAATATTATTATTCCGCAAAAAGGGAAGAAGGCGAAGTTTCTCTCTCTTGCGATGAGTAATGCAAATGAAAACTTTAAAGCCCGGTTTTCTGGAATTATTGGTGGAGAGAGTGTTTTCCGGGTTTTAAAAAAAGAACTTGGCCTTGACGAGATTCCACGAACCATTGAATGTATCGATATCTCTCATTTTCAAGGGGCAGCAACGGTTGGTTCTCTTGTTTCTTTTCAAGATGGACTTCCAGAAAAAAGCCGGTACCGAAGATTTCATCTCACTCAGGAAGGAAAGCCTGATGATTTTGCCTCTATTCATGAAGTCGTTGTTCGGCATCTCTCTCGAGCAGCAGAAGAAAACACGACACCTGATCTGTTGATTATTGACGGTGGACCGGGCCAACTCAGTGCGGCACTAAAAGCTCGAAGTGAGCTTGGGTTAAGAAGTGCGCCGGTAATAGTCTCTCTTGCAAAGAAACGAGGTGAAGAGCGTGCGTATCTTTTGAAGAAAAAAACAGCTCGTCGAGAGAAGGAGCTAAAACCAGAGCGGGTCTATGTAGAGAACAACCCCGTTCCGATAGTTCTTTCAACCGGTAGTGAGACGCTTCATCTTCTTGAGCGAATTCGAAATGAAGCTCACCGCTTTGCCGTATCGTTTCATCGATCCACTCGCTCTAAACAGGTATTTCGCTCAAGCTTAGAAACAATTCAAGGCGTGGGAGTAAAGCGCAGACGAGAGCTTCTGAGAGAGTTTGGAAGTGTTCAGGCGATTCGGGATTCTACTCCAGAGGAGTTAAAAAGCCGGTGTGATATTCCAGAAAAGTTGGGAAGGAGAATTATTATGGCACTACGGACGAGAGTGGAATAAGGTTATGGGAATATGAAACCCACTGTAATTGTCCAGATAGGAATATTTCTTCTTGTTCTTGGAGGACTCTCCTGTAAGGGTGAAGAAACAAAGATCGATGAAGCCATAGCACGTCTTTCTAGCGCCGAAGTTCGAGAACGAAGTGATGCCGCAATTTTTCTTGCTGGACTGGGCAAGAGGGGAGAGCCAGCTTTTGAGCCTTTGGTAAAAGCATTGTCTGATCCCAGTTGGAAGGTAAAAAACTCTGCAACGTATGCCCTCTACCGACTCGGGAGCAAAGAAGCGATAGAGGCAATTGTAAAAACCATACCGGAACACATTAAAGCACTTCAGGGTGAGGATGCCGATATCCGTTGGCATGCCGCAACGGGGCTTGGCTATATGGGCCCACACGCCGGAGCAGCAGTTCCTGCACTTGCTGAGGCGACAAAAGATCCTCAAGTAGCAGTTCAAAACGCCGCCAATTACGCCTTAAAAAAGATCATCGTTCCGCCTGAAGTTAAAAAGTAGAGGTGTTATAGAAGTAGGGAAGCTAGTTTTTATTTACCACAGAGGAGACGGAGGACGCAGAGAAAAAAATGGATAAATTTCTCTTCTCTGCGTCCTCCGTGTCCTCTAAAGCCTTCCTCCTGTCGTTGCGAGCGA